>DAIUEC010000037.1:20657-20938 GCA_036845345.1 Sediminibacterium sp. | reverse complement strand
AACAGATAGTGATGCAATACAAACATTAAAGTAAGTACTAGAAGGATGACCAAAAACTAAATCACTTACATAGTCTGCACCAATTAAAGCTACCACAGCCAGAGAAGCTGCATTACTGATTAAAATCAATACATTAATAGTAAAGCCAACCCCAGGATGATAACAATGTGCAAATACTTTATAATAACCTCCCATCACAGGTAAACGTTGTCCAATTTCGGCATAAGTGAGCGCACCAAATAATGCTATTACCCCCCCAATAATCCATGCAGTAAAAAATA
>DAIUEC010000037.1:0-20647 GCA_036845345.1 Sediminibacterium sp. | reverse complement strand
ACTCACCACAATCATGGTAAGACTAAAAAAATTAATGCCTTGTTTTTCTTTCATAACACTCACTTTGTTAAGGATAAATATATAAAATGTTGTCTAGTTTTCAACAAAGCGTTAATAATTAAAATAAGACTCCCAAAATATTCTGACTAAGTTTGTTGTGGAATTAGGTTCATGAAAATGATTAAAAGGGAATCCAGTAAATGCTGGAGCTATTCCCGTAGCTGTAAGTTCGTCGTTAAAAACGATTTTGCCTTAATCCACTGAAGCAATTCGGGAAGGATGCAAATGAAAAGAACAAGCCAGAAGACCTGCCTAGTTAATTTATAACCAACAGCTTTCGGGTAAAAAGCAGGATTTGTAAAAAAATTCTTTTTTCCAGGAAGCTCATTGTTAACCACAAAAACAAAACAATGAGCAAAAAATTAATTACGCTCTCGGTAGGCTTAATTGCTACCACCCTTCTCTTTGGGCAAAAAGACAGTCTTTCACAAAAAAATGCGAACAGCTTAGAAGATGTAATTGTTACTGCTAATAAAATTGAGCAGAAACAAAATACAACAGGCAAAGTAGTAAGTATTATTACCGCTGCCGACATTAAAGCCAATACGGGTCGTACCCTTTCTGAAATTTTAAATGAGCAAGCTGGCTTGTATTTGCCAGGTGCTTTAAGCAATGCAGGAACAGTGCCTAGTATTTATATGCGCGGCGCCTCAAGCGGTAGAACATTGGTATTAATTGATGGTGTACCCGTTGGTGATCCAAGCATGATTAGCAATGAATTTGATTTAAACTTGGTACCACTAAGTCAGGTGGAAAGAGTAGAGATTTTAAAAGGTGCACAAAGTACCATGTATGGTTCTGATGCCATTGGGGGTGTCATTAATATTATTACAAAATCAAAAGATCAAAAGTCGTGGTCGGGTTCCTATAGTACGGGCACCTATGGTACCCACAAATTTGATCTTCAACATGCACATACTTTTAATAAGTTAAGTTTTGTAGCAGGCTTTGAAAATCAATCTGCTACTGGCTTTTCATCTGCAACCGATCTTTTAAATACAGGAAAATTTGATAAGGACGGATACCAAAACAAAAGCTGGTTTATAAATGTAAATTATGCATTTAATAAATACTGGAATTTAAAAGCATATACCCGTCAAACTTCTTATTCAGCAGATGTGGATTATGGTGCATTTAAAGATGATAAAGATGATTACTTCAAAAATGCAACTAAAATGTCGGGGCTTACTTTAAAATATAAAAAAGAGAATACCAGTTTTCAATTATTGTATCAGTACAGTACACAGGATAGAAATTATTTAAATGATAGTGTAGATAAAAAATATATTACCTACGAGAAAAATCAATACGCTGGCAAATCTCATTTTGCAGATGCATTTGTTTCTACTTCTATTTCAAAAAATGTACAATGGATTATTGGAACTGATTTTAGATATGGATCCTATAAACAAGATTATTTTTCACTAAGTATTTACGGACCATATAGTGATAATTTTAAAGACACCTTCCAATATCAGAATGCCATTTACACTTCCCTTTTAGTACATTCCAATAACAATAATTGGTTGCTTGAATTAGGTGGCAGGTACAATAACCATTCAAGATATGGAGGCAATCAAACATTTACTGCTAGCCCATCCTATAAAATTGATGCACAAAATCGTTTAATTGCAAGCGTTTCCACAGGATACAAAGTGCCATCGCTTTATGAATTAAGTTATAATAGTGCATTGGCTCCTGAAAAATCATTTAATACTGAAATTGGTATTGAACATAAATCTGAAAAGGTATTTGCGCGCGCAGTATATTATAATCGTACCATCGATAACGGCATTGACTACAATTATATTGATTATAATTTTTTCAACTTTATCAATCAAAAAGTAAATGGAATTGAATTAGAGTTGAATTGGAAAGCAGATGCTAAAAATAGTTTCGCTGCCAACTATACATTAATGAATGGACAAGAAACCAATCAAAACAGAATCACAACAACCGATACCATTACGTATAATTATTTATTAAAGCGCCCTAAACATAGTGGTGGCATTAGTTGGAATTATAAAGCAAGCAATAAATTAAACTTGAGTGTTAGTGCCAGATATACCAGCAAAAGATATGATGTAGGTGGTTATGCAGCACCAGATGTATTATTAAATTATTACACATTAATAAATGCACATATCAATTATAGTTTAACTAAAAATTGGACCCTTTTTGCGGATGGTCAAAACTTAGCAAACGACCAATTTCAAGAGATTAATGGATACAATACCATTGGTCGCATGATCCTATTTGGGATTCGATTACACTAAACCTTTGTAACCCTTAATAATTCTAAAAAAGCTTTGTATCTTCATACAAAGCTTTTTTTATGGATTTCCGTTTTAATGAATTGGTCACTGTCATTTTTACTTTGTTTGCCGTAATTGATATTGTGGGATCTATCCCCTTATTAATTGCCATGAAGGAAAAGATGGGTGGCATTAAGTCATTTAAAGTGACCCTCATTTCGGGAGGCCTAATGATTGCTTTTTTATTTTTAGGAAAACCATTTTTAAGTGTATTAGGATTAGATGTAAAATCCTTTGCCGTGGGTGGATCTATCGTGATCTTTTTGTTAGGACTAGAGATGGTATTAGGTCATGAAATATTTAAAGGGGATAAAGATACGCATTCAGGAACCGTAGTGCCCATCGCCTTTCCAATTATTGCAGGAAGTGGTACCCTTACTACCATTATGTCATTAAAAGCCAACTTTGAAGAAGCGTATATTTTATTGGGCATCGTCGTTAATTTAGCCATCATTTATATAGTCTTAAAGTCCTTAAGTTGGATTGAAAAATTATTAGGACCAGGCGGATTACTAGCAGTACGTAAATTTTTCGGAGTTATCCTTTTAGCCATTGCTGTTAAGATATTCTCAAGTAATATTGGATCCCTTAAACGTTAATTCCATTTAGATTTTTGAAAAAAGCAATAGCGATATTATTATTAGGTGTATTTATAATGAGTCAAATTGGACATCATTTGGTTTTTACATTGGCAAAATGGAATGCCAAAGAAATAATTACACAAAATTTAAAACTGAATGTTGTAGATGATTTAGTAGAAAAAATTGCTGAAAATAAAAATATTCATTGGGAAGAAAAAAACGAAGAATTTGAATTAGCGGGCAATATGTACGATGTGGTTAAAAAAGAAGTGATTAATCATCAAACAATATATTACTGCATTAACGATAAAAATGAAACTGGTTTAATTAAGGTGTATAATCATTGTATGCAAAATGAAAACTCGAATACACAGGACAAGCAAGGCACAAAATCAATATTAAAATTCACACAAATTGAATGTGATTTTCCTACTCAAAAAGTAGCAATAAAAAAATCATATTGCATCAAAAATAAGTTGTTCGTAAATGATTGCGACACTTTATACAGAAGCCTTTTAGTGGAAGGTCCTCCTCCAAAGCATTTAGCTTAATTACTTATTTATCAAATGGATTAGGAGTATTTATTACAAAGACTCCAAGCGTATTTATGTTGCTGTACTATTATTTACAAAGCAACAATCTCAATTATTATTTTAAAAAGATGTTTACATGAAAAATGTTTTACTGAATTTGGCTTTAGTATTATTTATGGCAATAAATGCAATGGGGCAAACCAATGTAAAAGGAAAAGTGTTAGATGCCATTACAAAAAAGCCATTAGTGGGGGCAACTGTGTTTATAGACAATAAAAAATCTACCACTGACAATAATGGTAATTTTAATTATGTGTGCAATGCAAAAGAATCTATGAAAATTAGTTTTGTGGGCTATGAAACTAAAATCGAGAACAATAAAAATTGTGCAACTGATATAATCATCTATTTAAATCCAACTATTTTAACTTTAGATGAGGTTGAAGTTTCAAATTCCACCAATAGCAACAAAACTTTATTGTATCAACCAGCTGCCATTACCAATTTAAATCAAACAGATATTAAAAGAGCAACGGGTTTGTTTTTTGATGATGCAATTCAAACGAATGTGCCAGGTGTTCAAATGGCAAGAAGATCCGTTGGTGGCGGGCAACAATTTAATATTAGAGGTTACGGTAATGGAGTGAGAGGAAAAAATGGAACAAGCAGCAATTTTGATGGACAAGGCTCAAAAATATATTTAAATGGCATTCCAATTACAGATGCAGAAGGGATTACTACAATGGATGATATTGATTTTGGATCGATTGCATCAGCCGAAGTTGTAAAAGGACCAGCTGGATCATTATATGGATTGGCTATTGCAGGCGCCATTAATTTAAAAACGATTCAACCTGAAAAAAATAAAACTAGCTTAGGTCAGGAATTTATTACAGGAAATTATGGTTTAAGAAGGAACACAACAACCTTCCAAACATCCAATAATAATTCATCTTTACTTGCAAATTATGGCCATCAGGAAGTTGATGGATTTACAATTCATAATGCATCAAGAAAAGACTATGCCAATGTAGTGAATGTTTATGCTCCAAGTGAAAAGCAAACTGTAAGCACGTATTTTGGATATAGCAACAGTTATGATCAACGTGCGGGTGAATTAACCATTGCACAATATGAGGCAAATGATTATTCAGGCAATATTGATTACATAAAAAGAGATGGGCATAGTAATGTGATCACCTTTAGAGCGGGCATTACCAATACTTATAAGATAAATGAAAATTTAACGAGTAATACCACCCTATTTGGAACCAATTTTACCAGTAATGCAAGTTCAGCAGCTGGATGGACGGATAAAGCCACAGGTAATTATGGTGTTAGAGCAACGATTGATTCAAAATTTGATTTGAATCAAAACATTAAGATTTCTGGAATCACTGGAATTGAATCTCAAAGACAGGATGCACATGTAGTTGGATATAATATGAAACAAAATCCATTAGACACAGCTAGCGTATGGAAATATGGTGTAAATCCATACTGGGTTTTAAATGCTACAACTTCAGATATAAATTACATAAGTACTACTTCCTCTCTATTTACTGAATGGACTTTAAGTTTACCAAAAGACATTTCAATTACAGGTGGTGTTGGCTCAAGTAATATGAAAATCACATTGAATGACCGATTTAATCCAGCATTAGCAACAAGACCATCACAATTTGAAAAGGCATATACAGGAATGGTTTCTCCACATTTTGCAATTAATAAGATAATCAATAAGCATATTTCTGTGTATGCTTCATATAGCAAAGGATATAAACCACCTGTGAGTTCTTATTTTTATATAACGACTCCTGCCGTTACAACGCCTGCTACACCTGCAACAGGTAGAGTCAATGAGACATTGGTTCCTGAAGTTGGTACACAAATTGAATACGGCACTAAGGGGCAAATTTTTGACAATAAATTAATTTATGAGTTTGCTTATTTCCATACTGTTTTTGAAAATAAAATGACAGCCGTTTCAGTTGTTTCCCCTGCATCAAAAACAACAACATTATATTCCTATGTTGTAAATGGTGGTGAGCAAAGACATTTTGGAGTAGAAGGTATGGTTAAATATAATTTAATCAACAACAAAGATGGTATTATAAAAATGGTAAGCCCGTTTGCTAATTTCACAAAGAGTGATTTTACATATGCTAATAATTTTACTATTCAAAAGTCGGTAACTTCCATTGAAAACTATACCGGCAAACAAGTTGCGGGTGTCCCTAATTGGATAGCAAATGCAGGTTTTGACATGCAATTTAAAGGAGGGTTCTATGCTAACTTAACTTACAATTATAAAGACAAAACGCCTATCACAGGATTGAATGACTATTGGACTACAAGTTATAATTTATTAAATGGGAAAATTGGATTTAGTACTTTGATAGACAAACATTTTAGTATTGATACTTATATTGGTGCTACTAATATGACAAATACCAAGTACTATTTAATGGTTTTCGCGAATCAATTGCCAGACACTTATTTACCTGCCCCTAAAAATGCAATGGTATTTGGAGGCATTAATTTAAAATATACATTCTAATTGCATTAAATTTAAACTATGAAAAAGATATTTTATGTAAGCTTATTGAGTTTAATATTCATGAGCTGTGGACGTTTTTCAAATCAAGAAACTAAGGCACCAAGCAATATGCGTATTGTATCTGTGTCAAAGCATTTAACTGAAATGGCATTTGCTTTAGGACAGGGCAAATCATTGGTAGCAGTAGATTTAAGCAGCAGTTACCCAGATAGTGCTAAACTTTTAAAAACAGTAGGCTACCACCGTGCCTTGAGTCCTGAGGGAATCATTGCCATGAATCCTGATTTAGTAATTCATAGTAATGATATTGGGCCTGAAACAGTGATTCCTCAAATTACCAAAGTGGGATTGAAAGTAAAAACATTTGGCTCAGCTAATACTATTGATAGTGCTAAGCTAACTTTAAAGGAATTAGCTAATTTTTATGGAGTACCTGAAAAAGCAGACGCGATTATTAAAGCAATGGACGCCTCCATAGCTGCAGCTGCCGATTCATTAAAAGCTATTCATGCTTCCAAGAAACCAAAAGTAATGATTATTCATTTTGGTCGTGCAAGCAATATTTATTTTGTCATGAGTGGACGACATGGCGTGGGAGATAAAATGATTGAATTGGCTGGTGGCGAAACTGCTATTTATGATGCAAAAGGTGCAAAGCAATTATCAGCCGAAGCGATTGCAGCTGCGAATCCAGATGTGATTATCGCTACTGATTTTGGATTTGACCAAATGGGTAGCATGGAAAAGTTTATTGCAGGCGTTCCTGGAGTTGCATTAACCAATGCGGGGAAAAATAAAAGTATTATTCGTTTTGAAGAGCATGACTTAGTTTATTTTGGACCAAGATCAGGTGCAAATATTTTATCATTGATGAAGCAATTGCATAGTTTTAAAAATGTTCAATAAGAAAAATACGATATACATAGTTTCAAGCATTTTGCTTTGTTTAATATTGCTGGCCTCTATTCAATGGGGTGCGGTAAGCATTACCAATCAGCAAATGACGGATGCTATTCAACATTTTTTTCAAGGAAAGACAGCTTCCTCTATTTATGAAGGTGTCTTTTTACAAATAAGACTACCTAGGGTTTTATTATGTCTTTTTTCTGGCGCTATTTTATCGGTTTCAGGCGTGTTTATGCAGGGTTTATTTAGAAATCCATTGGTAGAGCCTGGTATTATAGGAACCAGTGCTGGTGCTGCTTTTGGCGCTTCCATTGTCTTTGTATTAGCGACTTATTTACCCATAGAATGGAAATCATTAGTTGGGCCATTACTCGTTCCCCTTTTTGCATTTGTAGGAGCAATCCTTGCCACTTATTTAGTGTATGCAGTTTCAAAAAGTCAGCAAAAAACAAATGTGTTGTCTATTCTATTAGTGGGACTAGCTATAAATGCAATGGGCTTAAGTGGAATGGGTTTTATGACATATATCGCAAGGGACCCGCAAGCAAGAAGTATTAATTTTTGGAACCTAGGCACATTTTCAGGTGCCAATTGGCAACAAGTATTTATTGTTTCGATACTCTTGATAATTGTGATCTTTTCCATTTTTAAATTCATAAAGCCATTAAATGCATTATTACTTGGCGAAGAAGAAGCTTTGCACTTAGGCGTTAACATTAAGCAATTTCGAAGAAAAATATTACTAATTAATACCATCATGGTAGCAATTGTAACTTCATTTGTAGGCGTGATTGGTTTTGTTGGATTAATTGTACCCCATATTGTTAGACAGTTTGTAGGTAGTGATCATAAAAAATTATTGCCGGCTGCAATGATTATTGGGGCTGCTGTATTATTACTAGCCGATTTATTTGCAAGATTATTATTAGCTCCTTCTGAAATTCCTATTGGCATTATCACTTCGCTTGTTGGCGCTCCTATTTTTATCTTTTTACTGAAGAAAAATCTTTTTATAAAATCAGATGCTTAAGCTACAGGAAATACAATATAATATTAGTGGCAAGCAAATTTTGTCAAATGTAAATATAGATTTTGCACCTGGGCAGCTGCATATGATCTTAGGGCCTAATGGTTCCGGAAAAACTTCTTTGATGAAAATTGCAAGTGGGCAAATTGAAAATTTCCAGGGGCATGTTAGCTACGATAATTTATCTATTAAAGAAATTACAACCGCAACACTGGCTACGTATCGTAGCTATTTAAGTCAGCAAAATAATATTCCATTTCCCATTAAGGTGAATGAATTAATACAGATGGGTCGCTACCCGCATTACGAATATCAAGCGACCAAAAAAGATTATGAAATTATTCATGCAATCATTGAAAAGCTGGAAATAAAACATTTACAAAATAGAGATTTCAATACTTTAAGTGGCGGAGAACAACAAAGAGTGCAATTTGCCCGTGTGTTAGCACAGGTATGGGAGCAAACACCAGGCAAAAACAGGTATTTATTTTTAGATGAGCCACTGAATAATTTAGACATTCAGTATCAAAAATATTTATTGCAAACCATTCAACAATTTATTAGTGATGATATGGTCGTGATCATGGTAGTGCATGATATTAACTGGGCAGTTGCTTATGCAGATAAAGTATATTTAATAAAAGAAGGCAATTTAATCGCGCAGGGCAACCCTATTGAAATTATTACCCCTTCCTTAATTTCCGAAGTATTTAATATTAATTCTCAATTAATAAATGTTCCAGGAGAAAATAAAATGGTGGTGGTTTATTAAGTTATAAAGCTCTGGATTTATTTATACCATTTGATTTGTTAATGAGTTCATTTTCAGTTTTATAAGCTAATTTTGCATTCATGAATTTCTTTATTATTAATCCAAATGCGGGAACCAATACACCTTCCCATTTTCAACAATTAATTGGCATAATTAAAGAAGATCCTAATTGTAAAATTTGGGAAACAACAGCCCCACTGGAAGCTTATGAATTTGCTCAAAAAGCAATACTAGAGGGCGCTTCGCGCATTATTGCAGTTGGTGGTGATGGTACAATTAACGAAGTTGCGTCTGCTTTGGTGGGTACGAATATCCCTCTTGGAATTATTCCAATTGGTTCAGGGAATGGCTTGGCTAGACATCTTAAAATTCCTTTAAAAATTAAGAAGGCGCTTCGATTGGCAAAAGAAGGTATACCACAAAAAATGGATGTTGGATTATTAAATGATAAATACTTTTTTTGCACCGCTGGTATAGGATTTGATGCAAGTGTTGCAAATGAATTTGCAAAGGGCAAAGGCAGGGGACTTTTCAATTATGTAAAGGCCACCTTAAAAACAATATTCAACTACCAACCTATTGAGATTTCAATTAATGAAGGGCCATTAGAACCAGTATTTTCATTAACTATTGCCAATGCTAATCAATTTGGAAACAACGCATATATATCCCCAAATTCAGATGTTCAAGATGGATTATTGGAGATAGTTAAAATTTATAAAATTGGATTATTGCGCGCATTTATTATAGCCATACGTTTGTTCAAGGGCAATATCCATGAATCCAATAAAGTAGAGATCACCGCTACAAAATCAATTCATATAAAGTACAAAAAAGAAGCTCCTTTTCACTTAGACGGAGAATCCATTTTTACTACTTCCCCCGATTTAGCCATTAAAATTATCCCAAAAGCCTTAAATGTGATTTGTTAGGGCCTGAATAAATCGAATAGAATCTCAATTTTATTCGTAATTTAGGATACATTAATTAACGAGCTTATGGGCGCGATTTCCTTAATTGCATTGCTGATTGCAGCAATTGCATTTTCTGCAGGCGGAATTTTAGTTGGTAAAATTTTTGTGAAAGGAAGTAAAAATCCACAAAAAGGTCAAGCTTACGAATGTGGTATTCCTACCAACACTTCTCCTTGGCATCAATTTAACGTTGGCTATTATTTATTTGCACTGCTATTTTTAATTTTTGATGTTGAATTAGTGTTCATGTACCCTTGGGCTGTAGTAGTAAAGAAAGTGGGTATAGTTGCATTGATTGAAATTATCGTATTCATATTTATTTTATTCATGGGCTTTTTATACGCTCATAAAAAAGGTGCACTAAAATGGAATTAAATGAAAACATTGCGGGCAATCCACCATTTCCAGGGATTATCCATGAAACACCAGGTGGTGGAATTGTTGTAAGCACATTTGATAATGTAATTAACTGGGCACGCAGCAATTCCTTATGGCCATTGTCTTTCGCAACAAGTTGTTGTGGTATTGAAATGATGTCTACTGCTTCGGCCAAATATGATTTTTCTCGTTTTGGTTTTGAAGTGGCACGTGCCTCCCCAAGACAAGCCGACGTAATTATTATTGCTGGTACCATTGTAAATAAAATGGCACCGGTATTAAAAAGATTGTACGATCAAATGGCGGATCCAAAATATGTAATTGCCATGGGCGCATGCGCCATTAGTGGTGGTCCATTTTTTTACAACACATATTCTGTTGTAAAAGGTGCAGACCATATTATTCCTGTGGATGTTTATATTCCAGGATGTCCTCCACGTCCCGAAGCATTATTGCACTCTTTAATTGCTTTGCAAGAAAAAATAAAAATGGGAATGACAAGAGATCAAATCAGATCAGAATTTAAACAATAGTATATGACCAACGAGGAAATAAAAACATATATAACTGCACATACTCCTGAAGCCACCTTTGATGAAACTGGAGAATGGCTAACAATTTTGGTTGAATCCAATCACTTGAAACCATTGGCAGCAGTACTTCGCGGACAACCCATGCAGTTAGACTTTTTATTTTGCTTAACCTGTGTGGATTATAAGACCCATTTAACCATGGTGTATCATTTAACAGCTTCTTCCAACAGAAATATCAATATTGTTTTAAAAGCAAATGTGAATAATGCTGATCCAATAATTGAAACCGTTTCAGATTTATGGCGCACTGCAGAATTTTTAGAGCGTGAAGTATTTGAAATGTTTGGAGTAGATTTTTTACATCACCCCGATTTGAGAAGATTGATTCTGGAGGAAGATTTTAATGGCTTCCCATTAAGAAAAGATTTTGAAGATCCTATCAACATGATAAAATTATAATTAGGCAATGTATACCGAAACTGAAATTATAAAAGACACTACCGACCTTGGACCTGATGGTGAACTAGTGATAAACATGGGACCTCAACACCCTGCAACACATGGTGTATTGCATTTGGTAGTTACACTCAATGGAGAAACCATTAAAAAAATTGAGCCTCATTTAGGTTACATACATCGCTCTATTGAAAAAATGTGTGAGAGCTTAACGTATCGTCAATTTATTTATGTAACAAGTAGAATGGATTACTTGTCTTCACATATTAATAATACGGCTTGTGCTTTATTGGTTGAAAAAGGAATGCAAATTGAAGTTCCAGAAAGAGCAAAAGTGGTGCGTACAATTTTAAATGAATTAACACGCATAGCATCACATGAATTATGGATTGGAGCCATGGCAATGGACTTAGGCGCCTTCACTCCTTTCTTTTATGCATTTAGAGAACGTGAAATGATTACTGATATTATGGAAGATACTTGCGGTGCAAGATTAACCATGAATTATATTGTTCCTGGAGGATTGATGTATGATATCCATCCAGATTTTCAAACTAAAGTAAAAGCATTCGTAAAACAGTTTAAAGAAAAAGTAACTGAGTACGAGGACTTGGTAACGGGCAATGTGATTTTTCAAAGTCGTACAAAAGGCGTTGGCGTTTTAACTGCCGAGGAAGCTATTTCCTATGGCTGTACTGGACCTGTGGCCCGCGCAAGTGGCGTTCGTTGTGATATCCGAAAAATTGCTCCCTATGATGCATACGATCGCGTAGAGTTTGATGAAGTAATTGAAACTGCTGGAGATTCTTTTGCAAGATATATGGTGCGTGTGAAAGAAATGAATCAATCTATTCGCATTATTGAACAACTTATTGATCAAATTCCCGAAGGTGATTTTGTTGGAAAAACAAAGAACGTATTAAAATTAGCCAAGGGAGAATTTTACCAAAGAGTAGAAACTGCGCGTGGTGAGTTGGGTGTTTATATAGTAAGCGAAGGGGCTACCACTCCATACCGTATTAAATTCCGCTCTCCTGGATTCTCCAACTTATCCGTTTTAGATCATATTGCAAAAGGAAGTAAGATTGGAGATTTAATGGCAACCATGGGAACATTGGATTTAGTAATTCCAGATATTGACAGATAAAAAAACGAGCATGTTAAGTTTAGAAAGTATAACAAAAACTACGCAAGATTGGTTACTTGCAAAATTCAGTCCACAAATAGCATTGACGCTGGAATGTGTGATTATAATTTTATTAGCCATTACCTTGTTTGCCATGCTAGGTTTAGTATTGGTATTATTAGAACGTAAAGTGGCTGCAAGAATTCAGATACGCCTTGGACCCAATCGTGTTGGGCCAGGTGGAATTTTCCAAACTGCAGCAGATACTTTGAAATTAATTATGAAGGAAGGCTTAACACCTGACAGTGCTGATAAGTTTTTATTTAACCTTGCTCCTTTTGTGGTAATGATGGTGGCCATGTTATTATTAGCCCCCATTGCTTTTGCAAAAAACTTTCAAATTTGGGATATTAATATTGGTGTCTTATATATTTCTTCGGTTTCTTCCTTATCAGTGATTGGTATATTAATGGCTGGATGGGCAAGTAACAATAAATATTCATTATTAGGTGCCATGCGTAGTGGTGCACAAATTGTAAGCTATGAATTGTCTGCAGGTTTTGCAGTATTAACCATTGTAGTGCTTACAGGTAGTTTACAGATTTCTGAAATTGTTGCAGCTCAAGAAAATGGTTGGTGGTTATTTAAAGGACATATTCCTGTAATCATTGCTTTTGTTTTATACATTATTGCAGTAACTGCCGAAACCAATCGTGCACCTTTTGATTTAGCCGAAGCGGAGTCAGAATTAACTGCAGGTTTTCACACTGAATATTCTGGGATGAAATTTGCCTTATTCTTTTTAGCAGAATACATTAACATATTTATTGTTTGTGCCATTGGCGCTACTTTATTTTTAGGAGGCTGGATGCCATTGCATATTGGACATTGGGAAAGCTTTAATCATATCATGGATTATATTCCTTCCAGTGTTTGGTTTATGGGAAAAACATTTTTCTTGATTTTTGTGATTATGTGGTTTAGATGGACTTTCCCGCGCCTTCGTGTAGATCAATTGTTAAACTTAGAATGGAAATATTTATTACCAATAAGCTTGTTTAATCTTTTACTAGTAACTGTAATTGCCATTATGGGCTGGTATTTTTAACACTAAACGAATTAGAAAATGTTTTTGAAAGACTATATATCGGATGTGGTGAATGGAGTAAGTTCCTTACTAAAAGGAATGCGCAAAACGGGTTATTACTTTACACATAGTAAGGAAATAATCACCGAGCAATATCCTGACAACCGTGCTACTTTAAAACTAGCAGATCGTTTTAAGGGCGAAGTGGTAATGCCACATGACGAAAACAATGAACATACTTGTACGGGTTGTACTGCATGTGAGTTGGCCTGCCCTAATGGAACTATTAAAATTATTACCAAGTTTGATATCACACCCGAAGGCAAAAAGAAAAAAGCGATTGACGCATTTATCTATCGCCTTGAAATGTGTACGCTTTGTAATTTATGCATTACTGCTTGTCCAAGTGACGCCATTAAAATGGTGCCCAATTTTGAACATAGTGTATTTGACAGAAGCAAATTGACAAAAATCTTAAATAAACCAGGATCTAAAATAAAGGAGGGAATCGAATAATGAATATATCATCAATCCTATTTTACGCCATCTCTAGCATCATATTAGTTGCAGGTATTTTAGCAGTTACCTCGGTTAAAATATTTCGTGCAGCTATTTGGTTATTATTTTCCTTAGTTGGCATTGCTGCCTTGTATTTTTGGATGCAGGTAGAGTTTATTGCAGCGATACAAATTGTTGTTTATGTTGGCGGTATTGTTGTGCTAATTATCTTTTCCATTTTCCTAACACAGAATTCAGGGAAAGAAATGAACAGCCCAGCACTTAGTAAAAAAATATTTTCAGCATTAGCAGCTTTATTGGGGACAGCTTTTGTACACAATTTAATTGTACACTATGATGGGTTTGCTTTTAATTCTGCAAAACCATTTAATCCAAATGTCGCAGCAATTGGAACACAAATGCTAAGCACTACATCACACGGATTTATATTGCCATTTGAGGTAGTAAGTATGTTATTATTAGCTGCGATGGTGGGTTGTATCGTAATAGCAATGCGACCAACTAATAAATTGGAATCTGAGTCAACAACATTAATCAATAAGGACTAATATGCAAGAGATCTCTTTATCCCAAATACTATTTGTAAGTACTGCCTTATTTTTTATCGGCATGTACGGCTTGTTTACGCGTCGCAATTTAATTACGATGTTAATGTCCATTGAATTGATGTTAAATAGTGTGAATATCAACTTTGTTGCATTTAATAAATATTTATTCCCAGATAATTTAGATGGGCTGTTCTTTACTTTATTTATTATCACAATAGCTGCAGCCGAAGCAGCAGTTGCTATTGCCATTATCATTAATTTATTCCGCAGTCACAACTCAATTGATGTAGAGGACGCAACTGAAATGAAAAACTAAGACGTAAATAAATATTACTATGTCAAACTACTTATACATACTTTGGATCCCTTTACTACCCTTAGCCACATTTGTGATACTAGGCATATTTGGGCGTAAATATCTATCAAGCATTGCTGGCTTATTAGGTACTGCAAGCTTATTAACTGCTACGATACTTTCATTTGTTGCAGCAAAGCAATACTTTTTTGTGGATGGAAAAGTGAATGGTGTGTATCAAAAAATAGTTGCCTTAAAATACACATGGCTGGAGTTTGCTCCTAATATGTCCATTGATTTAGGCATTATTGTAGATCCGATTTCCGTGATGATGTTAGTAGTAGTTACCTCGGTTTCTTTAATGGTACATGTATTTAGTTTGGGTTATATGAAAGGCGAAGAAAGATTCGCTACTTACTATGCTTTTCTATCTCTATTCACCTTCTCCATGTTGGGCTTAATATTATCTTCTAATATTTTTCAGGTTTATATGTTCTGGGAATTAGTAGGGGTTTCTAGCTTTTTATTAATCAGCTATTATTTTAATAAACCATCTGCAGTGGCGGCAAGTAAAAAGGCATTTATTGTCACTCGTTTTGCCGACCTTGGTTTTTTAATTGGCATTTTAATATTAGGTTATTATGGTGGCACACTTGATATTGGATTATTAATCGAAAGATTCACTTCGGTTCACTCTACACAATTTTTATCTATTACAAGTGCAAGCTTTTTAGGTGCTAGTATGTTAACCTGGGGTTTAACTTTAGTATTTATGGGTGGCGCAGGCAAGTCTGCCATGTTCCCTTTACATATTTGGCTGCCTGATGCGATGGAAGGCCCTACTCCTGTGTCTGCATTAATCCACGCAGCAACCATGGTGGTAGCGGGCGTGTATTTAGTAGCAAGAATGTTTCCTGTTTTCACAATGGACGAATCGGCATTAAACATTGTCACATATGTTGGAGCCGCTTCTGCATTATTTGCTGCAATCATTGCTTGTACACAAACGGATATTAAACGTGTATTGGCATATTCAACTATGTCGCAAATTGGATACATGATGTTTGCTTTAGGCATCTCAAAAAATGGTGGAGAAAATGGCTTGGGCTATATGGCTTCTATGTTCCACTTATTTACACATGCATTCTTTAAAAGTTTATTATTCTTAGGAGCAGGGTCTGTTATTCATATGGTCCATAGCAATGAAATGAAAGACATGGGTGGCTTAAGAAAATTAATGCCCGTAACACATATTGCATTTTTAATTGCTTGTTTAGCTATTGCAGGAATTCCTCCATTCGCAGGATTCTTTAGTAAGGAAGAAATTTTAACTGCAGCCTTCCATGAAAATAAAATCATTTATGGTATTGCATTATTTACAGCAGCATTAACTAGTTTTTACATGTTCCGTTTATACTTTAATATATTCTGGAGCAAGGACGCACCTGCTGCATCACATGCTGATGATGCACATACAAATGATCATGACAATCACCATGCAGATCACGGCGAAGGCCCATGGGTAATGAAACTGCCTTTACTTATTTTAGCTGCTTGTGCTGTGGGCGTTGGCTTTATCCCCTTTTCACAATTAGTCACATCTGATGGCGCCCCTTTAGCAACGCATATCGATGTAGTATTTTCTATAGCACCAGTAGTATTATCAGTGTTAGCGATTTTATTAGCAGCTAGTTTTTATAAAAATCAAAACGGCAAGTCGGACAAAGTAGCTGATGCATTTGGTGGCTTGTATACCGCCGCACATAAAAAGTTTTATGTAGATGAAGTGTATTTATTTATTACTAAAAAAATAATCTTCCCTTTCATTGGTCAACCAATTGCTTGGGCAGATAAAAATATTGTAGATGGTTTTATGCAATTACTTGCCAAAATCACCTTAAAAGTTTCAGTGCTGATAAAAGGATTGCAATCTGGAAAAGTTCAAAACTATGCCATGTACTTTTTTGGTGGCATTGTGGTGCTTTCCATTTTATTTATCTATATCTGGAAATAAAATAAATAAGATCAACCATACATTATGAACTTAACATTACTAATATTACTCCCCTTATTAACAGCAGTACTTATATTGCTCGCAAAGGGCTTGCAGCAAATACGCGTTATAGGACTAGCTGGTTCCTTAGCTCAATTAGGACTAGCAGGTTGGTTATTAAAATCATTTTTAGCCGAAAGAGCCGCAGGTAATAATGCAGTGCATTTATTTGAATCCAATCAAACCTGGTTTAAGGCATTAAATATTCAATATCATATTGGAATTGATGGTATTGCGTTGGCAATGATTTTATTAACTTCTGTGATTGTGGTAGCTGGAATATTAGTTTCCTGGACTATGGATAAATTAAGCAAGGAATATTTTTTCTTATTGGTATTGTTAAGCATGGGCGCTTATGGGTTCTTTATTTCATTAGATCTATTCACATTATTCTTTTTCTTAGAAGTAGCGGTGATCCCTAAATTTTTATTAATTGGTATTTGGGGAAGTGGCGACAAAACCAAGAGTGCAATGAAATTGGCATTAATGTTAATGGCAGGTTCGGCATTAGTGATGGTTGGTTTATTTGGCGTTTATTACAACACACATACTTTTGATATGGTGCAAATTACGCAACAAGGTATCCCCGTAGCTGTTCAAAAATTCTTCTTCCCATTTGCCTTTTTAGGATTTGGTGTATTTGCAGCTTTATTTCCATTTCATACTTGGGTTCCGGATGGTCACGCTTCTGCACCCACTGCTGCTAGCATGTTCTTAGCAGGCATCTCCATGAAATTGGGCGGCTATGGATGTTTACGCATTGCAGCATTGATGCCAGAAGCAGCGCATAGTTATGCTTGGATTATTATTTTATTAGCAACTATCGCTATTATTTATGGTGCATTCGCCACTATGATGCAAACAGATTTAAAATACATTAATGCCTATTCATCTATTAGTCACTGTGGTTTTGTGATTTTAGGTATTGGGATGCTCAATAAAACTTCTATTAATGGTGCAGTAATACAAATGGTATCACACGGTTTAATGACTGCCCTATTCTTTGCTGCTATTGGAATGATTTATAGCCGAACACATACGCGTATGGTGGCTCAATTAGGAGGCTTATTAAAAGCAATGCCTTTTATCAGTACTGTATTTGTAATTGCTGGATTATGTTCATTGGGTTTGCCAGGATTTAGTGGATTTGTTGCCGAGATGACCGTGTTTATGGGATCATGGCAAAATCCAGATGGCGCGTATCGTTTTGTAACCATTTTATCTGGGGCTTCCATTGTGGTAACAGCAGTATATATATTACGTGCAACTGGCCGAGCAATCATGGGACCCATTAGCGCAGAACATGAATTACTTTCTGATGCAACATGGAATGAAAAATTAGCTGCGGTGTTGTTAATTACTGGAATATTAATTATTGGACTAGCACCATTTTTAATTAACCATTTAATTACACCTAGTACGGATGCAATCATGTTACAAATGGGAAAAATAATAGTATCAAAATAAAACAAGCATATTCATAAAGATGGTATATAATATATTAATAAGCTTAAGACAGGAATTAGTACTAACCGTACTAATATTCCTATTGCTTTTCATTAAATTAGGTAAAGATCGAAGCAACGCAAGTATTTTGAACTTTATCAATATTGCACTTGCACTTAATCTAGTTGCGGGATTTTATTGTCATGAAACTGCCGAGTTATTTAATGGCATGTTCAATACCAATGCATTAATTGTATTTGAGAAAAACTTATTAAACTTAGCGGCTTTAATTATATCGATGCAATCATATGCTTGGCTAAAAGACAATAAAAATGTAATTGAGTTTTATTTATTAACGCTTACGTCTTTACTAGGCATGTTTTTCATGATTTCTAGTGGCAACTTATTAATGTTTTATCTAGGATTAGAAATGTCTACCATTCCTTTGGCAGCCGCTGCTAATTTTGATTTAACAAAACGTAAATCATCCGAAGCAGCTATGAAATTAATTTTATCATCTGCTTTCTCTTCTGCCATTTTATTATTAGGTATCTCTTATTTATATGGAACTACTGGAACACTTAGTTTTTCGATTTTAACCGCTCATATCAATGGTAGTCCACTACAATTATTTGCATTTATATTATTAATAGCAGGATTTGCCTTTAAAATATCTGCAGTACCATTTCATTTATGGACAGCTGACGTTTACGAAGGTTCGCCAGTTGCAGTAACTTCTTTTTTATCGGTTATTTCAAAAGCTGCAGTATTATTCACTTTAGTAAATATTTTATACAAAGTATTTACCCCTATTGCCAACACTTGGTATTTAATATTAGTGTTATTAGCAGCAGCAACTATTTTAATTGGAAATTTATTTGCTATTCGTCAAGATAACTTTAAGCGCTTTTTGGCTTTCTCTTCCATTGCCCAAGTAGGTTTTATTTTAATTGGTATTTCGGGAAGTAGTCAAATTGGATTTGCATCCTTAATTTATTTTATACTTATTTATATCTTCTCTAACCTTGCCGCTTTTGGCGTAGTAGCCGTAGTAAGTGCTTTAACGGGTAAAGAAAACATATCGGACTTTAAAGGTTTTTACAAAACCAACCCTATGCTTTCATGGATATTAACCATTGCTTTATTTTCATTAGCTGGTGTGCCTCCTACAGCTGGATTCTTTGGTAAATTATTCTTAATGATGGCTGGTGCTGCTAAAGGAAATTATGGTATCATTATTTTTGCTGCCTTAAATATGGTGATTTCATTTTACTATTATTTAAGGGTTGTGAAAGCAATTTTCATGGACCAAAACGACACTCCTGTTGAAAAATTACAGGTGCCAACTGTTTCTAAAATTGCCATGTACATTTGTGTTGCTGGTGTTATAGTAACAGGCTTAGCAAGTGCGGTGTACGATTATATTTATTCAATCAGTATAGGACTTTAAAAAATATTTTATGGCTATTAATAAGAATCACGAGTTTGAAGATTTAGATAATATCAAATGCTCCATTGTTGAAAAAAATGCGAGTGCTGATCGCGTGCAATTTTTAAAAGACTTGTTGACTTACAATAAATACGAAGTGGTAGTGGTTTCTAGCCCTGCTCCAAAAGCAGCAGCACCAGTAGTAGCAGCTCCAGTTGTAGAGGGCGAAACTGCGTCAGCACCTGCACCTGCTCCTGCTCCTGTTGCACCTAGCACTTTTACCATTGGCGTAACTGATTTAAGATTCAATCCTACGAATGCAGTTTTTGGAAGATCATTACATACAACAGATGGTCGTATCGTTACTTTAGCGTATTGGAACCAGGAACAAGCAGTATCTGATGACACCGTTCCTTATTTTATTTCTTAAATTCTAACAAAGCGTTTTGAATTGCTACCGGATTACTAATATCAGATTTTAAAAACGGCAATTCAAATTCATATACCAAAGGATTATCTAATAATGAAGGATCTTCATTTTTCTTTTTTTGAATATAGGTATGCTTTTCAACTTCTTTATCAAAGTTAATGACCAATAATCCTAATTCTGATTGAGCATAGTCGGTATACTTTCCTTTGATAGAAACATCTTTAATCGATGTTGGATCGAATGAAACCGATTCTCCATGCTCAGAACGAATCATTGCACTAGAATGCAAATCATATTTTTGAGTAGTGATATAAAAGTAAATTGCTAATTTATTATTTGTGTAGCTAACAGTTGCATCACTAATAAATGATTTCTCCGTGTATAAATCGTCCCCTAAATAGTAATTGTAATGAATTGATTTATTAATGATTTGCTTAATTTTTTCCTGAAGCAAACTAGCCAGTGCTTTATGTTTATCTGAACAGTTCACATTATTATCCTGCGCATAGGCCGATAAACCCATGATACAAAGTATCAGTATAGCAAGCAATCCTTTTTTCATCAATCCTTAATAAGGGTTGCAAGTTCCTATATTTTTTTGATTTAATGAATTTTATAT
>DAIUEC010000036.1:0-21627 GCA_036845345.1 Sediminibacterium sp. | reverse complement strand
TAGGATTACAGTACATCTATGGTATTGGACATTCAACTGCTCAGTATATCTTACACAAAGCAAACATCAGTTACGATAAAAAAGTAAATGAGTGGAACGACGAAGAGCAAACTGCTATTCGTAATATCATTAACGCTGAATTCAAAGTAGAAGGTGCTTTACGTAGTGAAGTTTCTATGAGCATTAAGCGTTTATTAGATATCGCTTGTTACCGTGGTTTACGTCACAGAAAAGGTTTACCTGTTCGTGGCCAAAGAACTAAGACTAACTCACGTACTCGTAAGGGTAAGCGTAAGACAGTTGCTGGTAAGAAGAAGGTAGCTAAGAAATAATAAATCATAAAGTAGTCGTCGAAAATTTCGGTGACTACTTTTTGCTATAAAATCCGTTTGAAATTGGATCCTGATTCGCAAGAACCAGGGGAGATTTAACCGGTTTCCGCTTCGGCGGAATTTCAATTTAAATAACCCGCTCTTTTTACAAGTGAAAAACAAGTAAAAAAAGCACACCTCAAACACAATGGCTAAACCACAAAAAGCACAGAACAGTGCAAAAGCAGCTGCAAAAAAGAGAGTCGTAAAAATCGACGCAGCAGGTGAAGTTCGCATCAGCGCAACTTTCAACAATTTAATCATCGCCTTTACTAACAAAGCAGGTCAAGTAATTAGCTGGAGCAGTGCTGGTAAAATGGGCTTTAGAGGTTCTAAAAAGAACACTCCATATGCAGCTCAAATGGCAGCAGCTGATGCAGCAAAAGTAGCATTAGACGCTGGTGTTAAAAGAGTTGATGTATTTGTAAAAGGACCAGGTTCTGGTCGTGAAGGAGCTATCCGTTCTATCTCACAATCAGGTATCGAAGTAACTTCAATTCGCGACGTGACTCCAATGCCACATAACGGTTGTCGTCCTCCAAAACAAAGAAGAGTATAACACTAACAATATTTCAAAAAGGGTATTGCATTCATTTTAGATTTTTACTGATGCATTACCGTCACCAAAAAATCAAAAAAAATAAATTATGGCACGTTACACAGGTCCCAAAACCAAAATTTCCCGCATTTTCGGCGAACCTATCTTAGGAAACGCAAAATGGTTGGGTAAAAACAGCAACCCTCCAGGTCAACACGGTGCACAACGCAAGCGTAAGCAATTAGGAGAGTATGCATTACAGTTAAGAGAAAAGCAAAAAGCTAAATACACTTACGGTGTGTTAGAGCGTCAATTCCGTAAAACATTTGAAGAAGCATCTCGTATTAAAGGTGTAACTGGTGAAAACTTAATCAAATTGTTGGAGTCTCGCTTAGATAACACAATTTTCAGAATGGGATTGGCTGCTAGCCGTCCAGAAGCGCGTCAGTTAGTAGCGCACAAGCATATTTCTGTAAATGGTGATGTAACAAACGTTCCTTCTTACACTTGTAAGCCAGGTGATGTTATTACTTACCGTCCAAAGAGTGCACACAATTCTGCTATCGTTAGCAAACAACGTCCAAGAAACACTAAGTTTAGCTGGGTAGATTGGAATGAAACAACTAACACTGGTACATTCATCGCAATGCCAGAAAGAGAAGCTGTTCCTGAAAACATTAAGGAGCAATTGATCGTAGAATTGTATTCTAAATAGTAGCACTTAACAACATTTCTTCTCTCGGGAAGATTCAAACAAAAAAAAGTATAACATGGCTATATTAAGTTTTCAAAAACCTGACAAAATTGTTTTACAAAAAGCAAATGACTTTGAAGGACAATTCGAATTCCGTCCATTAGAGCCAGGATTTGGTTTAACATTAGGTAACGCTTTAAGAAGAGTATTATTAAGCTCTTTAGAAGGTTTTGCTATTGTAGGAATCAAGATTGAAGGTGTAGATCATGAGTTTGCAACAATCAAAGGAATTACAGAAGACGTTACTGAGATGATCTTAAACTTAAAGCAAGTTCGTTTTAAGCGTAAGGCGGATCAAGACGTTAGCTCTGAAAAAATCACTTTATCAATTAAAGGTAGCAGTGAATTTAACGCAGGTCATTTAGGCGAAGCTTCTCAACAGTTTCAAGTAATGAACCCTGAGTTAGTTATTTGTACAATGGATCCTTCTGCAAAATTAGACATTGAATTAACTATTAGCAAAGGCCGTGGTTATATCCCAGCTGAAGAGAATAAGTTAAAAGAAATGCCAATCGGATATATCGCGATCGATTCTATTCATACTCCAATTAAGAATGTAAAGTATGTAATGGAAAACTATCGTGTTGAGCAAAGAACTGACTACGAAAAATTAATCTTAGATGTAGCTACTGATGGAACAATTCACCCTGAAGATGCTGTTAAGCAAGCTTCTAGAATTTTGATCCAACACTTAATGATCATCACAGACGAGAATATCACTTTTGATAATAAAGAAGATAAGAAAGAGGATGTGGTTGATGAGCAAGTATTACAATTAAGAAAAGTATTAAAGACTCCATTAGAGGATTTAGATCTTTCTGTACGTGCGTTCAATTGCTTGAAAGCTGCTAAAATTAACAGCTTGAGCGAATTGGTACAATACGAGCAAGAGGACTTAATGAAGTTCAGAAACTTTGGTCAAAAATCTTTATCTGAAATCGAACAAGTATTAATCGAAAGAGGATTAAGCTTTGGAATGGATTTAGGTAAATTAGGATTAGACAAATTAGATTTACAATAGTCGCTTTATAATTAAGTAGATTATTATTTATAACCGAGCTTTCGGGCTCACACCTTACAATTCCTGACACGGTGTAAGGACAAAAATTAAACGTCATGCGTCACGGAGACAAACAAAACAACTTAGGTCGTAAAAAGGCACACAGAGAAGCCTTGTTAAGTAACTTAGCTATTCAGTTAATTACCCACAAGCGTATCGTAACTACATTAGCTAAAGCAAAAGCTTTAAGAACTTATGTAGAGCCATTAGTTACTAAAACTAAAAAAACGGCTACTAAAGAAGAAATCAGCCATAACCACAGAGTGGTGTTCAGCTATTTAAATGACAAAGCAGCTGTGAAAGAATTATTCACTGTTGTAGCGCCTAAAATTGCTGCTCGTCCAGGTGGATATACACGTATCATCAAATTAGGTATTCGTCCAGGTGACAACGCCGAAAAAGCGATGATCGAATTAGTAGACTTCAACGAAATTTACGGTAACTCAATTGCAACTGCAGCTGAGCCAGCTAAAAAGACACGTAGAAGTAAAGCAACTGCAGCTCCTAAGAAAGCAGCAGAAGCAACAGAAGCTCCAGCAGCTACTGAAGATGAAGTTGCGAATGCAACTGATGAAAACGGATCAGTATCACCAGAAGCAGCAGCTGAATAATGGTTAATCTTATTTAACATATAAAGGCAAGACTTTGGTCTTGCCTTTTTTTTGCCTAAATTTGCAGCATATAATAATCAACTACACACCCAACTTATAATAGCATAATCCAATGACCGCACAACCCGCAATCTTAGTTTTAGCCGATGGCAATGTATTTCACGGACAAGCATTTGGTAAAATAGGCACCACTACTGGTGAAATTTGTTTTAACACGGGCATGACAGGTTATCAAGAGGTTTTTACTGACCCAAGTTATACAGGCCAGGTAATCATCATGAACAATGTGCATGTTGGAAATTATGGAGTAAAGGATACTGATGTTGAAAGTAAGTCTGTAAAAATTCACGGTTTAATTGGAAGAAATTTAGAAGAGAAATATTCACGTAAATTGGCTGATGGAAATTTGAATGAATATTTAATCGCAAATAATATTGTTTCTATCGAAGGATTAGATACAAGAGCATTGGTAGCACATGTAAGAACAAGTGGTGCAATGAACTGTATTATTTCTTCAGATAATTTAGATGTTGAATCATTAAAAAAGCAATTGGCGCAAGTGCCAAGCATGGATGGATTAGAATTAGCGAGCACAGTTAGTACCAAAGAAATTTATGAATTAGGGGATGTGAATTCTCCTATAAAGGTTTCTGTACTTGACTTTGGCGTGAAGCATAATATTTTACAATGTTTAGTAGATAGAGGAGTGCATGTAAGAGTACATCCTGCAAAAACAGATTACGCAACCTTAAAAGCATTTAATCCAACAGGATATTTTTTATCTAATGGTCCTGGTGATCCAGCTCCAATGGATTATGCAGTAGCAACTATCAAACAAATTTTAGCAGATAAAAAACCTTTATTCGGAATTTGTTTAGGGCATCAATTATTGGCGCGCGCGAATGATATTCCAACCTTTAAAATGCACCATGGTCATAGAGGATTAAATCATCCAGTAAAAAATGTAATCACGGGTCGTTCAGAAATCACCACACAAAACCATGGTTTTGGGGTAGATCCTGAAGCAGTAAGAAAGCATGACAATGTGATTGTATCGCATGTGAATTTGAATGATGACTCTATTGAAGGAATCAAATTAAAAGATCGTCCTGCGTTTAGTGTACAATACCACCCAGAGGCAACTCCAGGTCCACACGATAGCAGATACTTATTTGACGATTTCGTATCTTTAATGAAGACCAACTAGTTTTAAACTTTAAATAGTAAATTATAAAGAGCGTATTTAACATGTTCATATAATACTTACTTAAAAAATATTTTTATGCCAAATATTACCATCATCAACGGGCCTAATTTAAATTTATTAGGAAAGCGTGAACCAGGTGTTTATGGCAATGAAAGTTTTGATGATTTTTTAGTTCAATTAAAGAAAGATTTTCCTCAGGTTAATTTTACTTATTTCCAGTCAAATATCGAAGGTGAATTAGTTGATGCTATTCAACAACATGGTTTTAATCAAGATGGCATTATTATTAATCCTGCGGCTTACACACATACATCTGTGGCTATTGGCGATGCCATTGCAGCTATTAAAGTGCCGGTGATTGAAGTGCATATTAGCAATGTACATGCAAGAGAAGATTTCAGAAAAATTTCCCATGTATCTGCCAAAGCAGTGGGAAGCATTGTAGGCCTTGGTTTAAAAGGGTACGCATTGGCAACTGAATGGTTTTTGAACAATACTAAAAAATAGTTTGTTATCATTAAGTTATGAGCGCTTAGTAAAGTAAAAGCTCCTTGACCTCTCGTTTATTAATTTTTAAATATGAAAACATCATCTACATTCTTTCAAAAAAAAATGTGGTGGTTGATTGGTGTTACGATTATTGCTAAAATAATTTTATCTTATTTTTTAGAGCTAGGCAACGACGAAGTGTACTATTACACCTATTCAGTACAACCTGACTGGAATCACTTTGATCATCCAGGAATGATAGGGTGGATGATGCGTTTAACAAGTTTAAATTTACATTGGGTAAGTACTCTGTCCATGCGTTTAGGGAGTATCATTTGCGCAGGGCTTGCTACCTTGGTGATTTTTAAAACCGCCACTATTATTAAAGATGAAAAAGCAGGATACATTGCAGCATGGATGTATACGCTTTCAATTTATACTTCCATTATTGCTGGCTTATTTGTTTTGCCGGATAGTCCACAGCTTTTGTTTTTTACATTGAGTATTTATTGGATGACTAAATGGGTATTACAGCCCTCTTCATTTACAACTAAGCATTGGTTACTATTGGGTGTATTAATTGGCCTAGCCACTTTAAGTAAAGTGCATGGTTTGTATTTATGGCTAGGATTTGGAGCTTTTATTTTGTTTCATCAAATTAAGACGCTAAAGAATGCGCGTGTGTATTTATCCATTTTGATAACCTTGCTTTGTATAGTACCCATTGTATATTGGAATTATCAAAATGATTTTATTACCTATCGTTATCACTCACAAAGGGTAATGCATACAGGTTTGTTATTGGATAGTTTTTTGCAACAAATTGTAGGAGAGATTATTTATCAAAATCCATTGGTATACTTGGCAGCAATCATTGCTTTGTTGAATGTTAAAAAAATCAAAGTTCAATTAGCAGGGTCGAGTCAAAATGAAACAATTACCCAAAACGAATCAGCGGATGCTACATCCCGCGCTCAAACTATTAATTTATTATTGTGGCTAAGCTTGCCCTTAATTTTTACTTTTTGGACACTTTCCTTATTTAATCCAACACTGCCTCATTGGACGGGTCCAGGATTCATTGGATTATTTATCATCGCAGGTGTTTATTGGAGTCAGCGTCTAGAAAATAAGCAAGGTTCTAGTAACAAGTCTATGCCATTCATCTTAAAAGGAGCATTAGGCCTATTAGGAGCCTCAATTTTGGGCTTTTTATTGCTTGTTTATACTTTCCCTCAACAATTAGGCTCGACCAAAATGGAGAACCTAGGCGAGTATAATCCTATTAATGATGTAACGGGCTGGGAAACCTTTACCGAATCCTTTGTCAAAATAGTAGCACAGGATAAAAAACTAGGATTGATGCAGGAAACAGATCCTATTATTACCCATAAATGGTTTCCTGCTGGCCACCTATTATTTTACACAGCAAAGCCATTGAACAAACGTGTTATTGCAATAGGCAATTTGGAAGACATTCACAAGTTTGCATGGTTAAACAATACACAGGATGCATTAAAAATAGGAGAGAATGCTTATTGCATTGTGCCTTCCAATTTACCTGCTGATCCCAATAAATTATATGGCAGTTACTTTGAAACTATCAGCAAGCCCGATACCATTCCAATGATTTCAAAAGGAGTGTTATTACGTAATTTTTATGTGTATCGCTTAATGCACTGTAAGCAAGTTCCGGTTGAAATAATTAAGAAGTAATTGTAGAAAACTGCGGACTACTTGACTTTTTATAAGTTCTTTTATCAAATGCTATTAATCAAAATCTTTACGATAGGAGATGCTTACACCTTGTCTGTTTCTTTTACCAAGGGCGCTACCGTTAATATCTAAACTATTACGATTAAATAAAATAGCGCGTAGTTTTTTATCTTTTGAAAGTATAAATTCAACGTTCACATCTGGCAACCATTGCAAATCACTGTTTTGAATCGTGCTAGTGTTTCTAACATTAAAGTCCAAATCACCACCCACATTCACCACAATTTTATCGTTTAAAAAGCTACGACCTAATTTTAAATTGACCCTGGTTCTATCCACTTTGTTGGCATTAATCGCAATGCCTCCACCCGTTGGGTCTAACAAATTACCGCTGTTGTAAACCGAAGATCCAATATCAAATCTCAAGCTTTTATCGCCAGTCACTTTGTTTAACAAGTTGCCAATGGATTTATTAATTTCTTTAGTAAGCAATTGTGAAATCGTATTGATGCCAATAGTGGTTACTGAATAAGCACTACTATTATTGCTGTTGCTAAAGCTAACAGGAGCAAATGAATTAAATACAATCAAGAAAGAAACCTGTTTTAATATTTCGTTGTCGTCACGCTCAAGTCTTGTAATGAATTGTGAAAACTCATTGTCCGAACTAATAGGGTTGCCTTGAGGAAACGCTAAAGAGAATTTAATTTCAGGTTGTGCTAATTTATTTCTTAAAGCAGCAATCACATATACACTTCCTCTATAACCTTTTACTGCATTGCTAAAATTCGCTGAACCCACTAAGTCATTTAAGCTAACACGCTCTGCTGTGTATTTTGCATCAATGTGAATATCAGCTTCATTTGGATTGCCAGTCCATTCGATATAATTTCCTGCTTCAGGAATCAATTCAAATGGTTTTTTAATAAAGGATTGGAAGTTAAAATCGTATTTACCTGATTCAATATTATACTTACCTCTTATCGTTAATGGCTCAATATTACCTGCTCTAATTTTAATTCTACCATCCCCAACACCTTTAATCACATCTCCCGTAAGCTCATCTAAAATAACATCAATCTGTGTTTTATTATTGGCGGTCACTTCTAAGTCCACCACTAAATTATAAGCAGGCACGTCGGCACTTTTAGTTGCGGATTTGCCATATTTTTTAAATACAATAAATTCAGATTTTCCGCTTTCCTTACTGGTTGTATTAGGCAAGTAAATATGTGAGCTATCATTAACATCGGCGTTAATGGACATTTTAATATTTTCCTCAGGGCCTTTTATCGTCATGGTTGCTTTACCCACGGCCTTACCATAAAAATTTGGATTGTCCAAAACATCAGTCCTTAACAATTCAATTTTAGGGCTACTCATCTCCATATCATAATCAAGATGCTTAAAACCTTGATTCAAAATCTTTCCTTTAAAACTTGCCTTTCTATTAAGTTCATCAGATACACTCATGTTGCCAAAATCAATTCCTTCATTGGTGAATTGTATTAAAGCGCCACTATCAATTTTGTATTTTACTTTGGTATAATCCACTACAAAAGAGGCATTTTCTATACTAGCAGACCCAAGTAAATAAGGATTTTCAATTCTTCCTCCAAAATGCAAAGCACCATTGGCCTTTCCATCAATATTGGTAATTACGTTTCCAATAAATTGTTGAATTAAACTAAACTTAGAATGCTTTAAATACAAATTTGCGTCTAAAGGATTAGCGCTGTCTTTTAAATTATAGCTACCTAATGCAGATAAATTATATTCAGTATTTGGACTCGTGAAATCAAATGGAATCAATCCTTTTGAATGTTGGTAAGCAAAATTGACACTTGTAAATCCAATGGAGTCGTAGTTAAATGCAAACTTGTCCAAGTTTAAATTTGCACTCAACTCAAAGTCCTTTAAAATATTTTTAAATAGAACTTTACCATTGGTAGCGGCTTCTAATTTAGGATAAGAGAAAAATACTTTAGTGATATCTCCAAGAATCACATTTTTAAGCTCTAATTGAAGTGCATTTTTATCAATATTGGAATTAGACACAATAAGTTCTTGTAGTCCTTGAGAGAGTCTTAAATTACTCGCACTGGTATTGCTTTCCCTGATATTTAAAATGCCTTTATTATCAATGTCCCATTTTTTATGGTTCAATAAAAAGTAGGAGGGTAGCCAGTTAATGGATAAGCCATCATTGTAAGTATGTACATAGCCGTTTAACGCCAATTGTTCCAGCGCAGACTCACTATTCGCATTGATGTTTACTAATGAATTGTCTTTGCTGGTATTAATTTGAATAACAGGCTTTGTGAAACTAAAACTATCCGTTAAATTAAATTGATTCGCAGAAAGGGTTAAATGTAAGGAGTCAATATTTCCCTTACCTGTAATTTGACCATCCTTAATAGCGTAGTCAGCCCAATTGTATTTGAAACTTGCAAAAGGAATTTTCGCGTTCAAGCCAATGCTTTGTTTATCCGTATTGATAGCCCCTGTAATATTTACATTATTAAAACCAGAAATGTCACTATTGAAAAGTCGAATATAAGGTTCAAAATAGTTGGTTTTAATGTCAATGCTAAATGCTTGATTGGTAGTAGTATTTTTAGGCGCAGGAATATAAGTTGGCAAATAGCGCTGCATAAAATATTGCAAACTTGCAGGTAGGTGTAGGATATTAAATTTACCATCAATGCTTGCTTGAATATCATCACTTGATAGTTTGATATGCTTAATACCGTTAATGGTTGTTGAATTTAAAGTAAGGGAGTCAAAGTTAACAGCTGCTTCTGTTCCCTTTAGTTTACCATTAAAAAATTTAGCATACCCCGTAAAGTTGTCAATATTATTTCCTTCAAAATTGATATCCAATAAACCTGTAAGCTCAATTTTATTATTTGAAATATTCAATGCTTTTAAATTCGCACTTAACAAGTCGCCCACTGCATTGAATTTTGGCATTTTATTGCGAAAATCTAATTCAAGATTGCTGTTAAAATTAATATTAGGATCCTTAACTCGGAACTTACCATTAAATGCTCCTTTTTGTAAAATTCCGTTGGTATTGATATTCGTGTACGTGTATTTATTAAATTCAATAGAGTCAATAGTACCCTCAATATTTGTTTTAGATTTCTCTAATTTAAATGAGCTGCCAGCAATTTTACCTTTAAAGTTTAAATAGCCAAGCGATTCAATGTTAAATAATTTACCAGCATTAAAATGGTAAGTGTTTAAAAGACCATCATAAGTAGGTTCACCCGTTTCAGGGAATTTCAATCTGAGTTGAGTTTCGGCCAATCCCATTTTAGTAGAGATAGTTCCTTTGGTGATAAAGTCATAAAGTGTTCCATCAAAATCACCTTTAAAATACAAATCACCCAAAGCTTCAAAAGGAAAGTCTTTTACTTCGTCTAAGCTTTTAATCCAACTTCTTAAATCACCATAATTTGTTTTCGCATTAACCCCTTTAAATTCAATTTTGGTATTGCGCATATCTGGAATGCCCTTCATTGAAAAGTTGCCTCCAACAAATGAATTATTATACCTACCGGTTAAATCACTTGCATTAAAATTGTCCACTGTTCCTAAAAAGTGACAGCTGATATTTACTTTCTGATTTAAGTCCTTTAGCTCTGGAGCAAAGTAAGCAATATCATCTGTTGCAACACTTGCATTTATAAGATGTGATTTCATAACTACATTGTTGATATAGTTGACAAAATCTTTTCCAAAATGATTGTATTGCATAGCGAAGTAGGAGCCAATAACGCTATTGTTAGTTTTTAAAAGTAAAGAATCAAACTCCATAATTTTTGGAGTCAATTTAAAGGAAGTGGTTAGTTTTTTAATTTCAAAACCAGATCGCTCTTTTACTTGTAATGAATTTACTTTTGCCGTGATGGTATCTCCTTTGAAAAGAACATTTCTAATATTTGCATTAATATCATGCATTCTTATATGCTCGCCATCAAAATAGTTTACAGGACGCTTGTAACCATATTCAATCCACATTTTACCATTGGAAACAAGCAATTCATTTACTTGAATATTTAAATGGGTAGGGTTTAGTTCAAGATCGCCATTGTCTAATTTATTTTCTGCTCCCTTATCTTTTGAATCATTCAATGGCTTTAACCCTTTAAATGACTGTAATAAATAATAAGGCTTATTGATGACAACCTGATCTACATGAATATTCTTTCCTTGAACCGATTTTATATTAGCAACAATATTGTCTGCATTTAATTCAGTTAATCCACCCAACCATTTGTCATTTTCTACAAAATGTAAATTGGTAATATCCAATTTCTTGATGTCTATATTGTTGGATTGTTTCTTACTGGTATCGCTTGATAAGTAGTCTGCTAAAAATTGATAGTTCCATTTTTCTGAACTTCTGTTTAAATATATTTTAGCACCATCCAATCCAACATATTTAATAATGGGTTCGGTGGAAGAAAAAACAAGGTCACTGATTCTTAACTTAAAACTATTGGCATATAAAAGGGTATCCTTTTTTTGATCACGAATAAGGATATGTTGCATATCCAATTTGTCAAATAAAGAAAAGCCTACGCGGTCAATCTTTACTTCAGTTCCTAGTTGCTTTGAAATGCGCGCAGTCATGATCCCAGCCAACTTATTTTGTATGGCAGGGACAAATAATAATAGATAGCAAAAAAGGAATAGTCCTAGTAGGCTAGCTAAAATTACACGCAGTAAATAAAGCTTCTTTTTTAACAAGAATTAGATTTTTGTAAAAATACAATTAATATCCCGCAACGCTATCATCGCCACGCTTATCTCCAGCAGCATTACGTTGACCCTCTTTGGTAATTAATACGCCGTCCATTCTTCCAAAACGACCTCTTTTTGTAACTGTATATCCTTTAGCTTTTAAGGCATTAAATGTTGTTTCTGGGAAATCAGACTCCACGGCAACCATGTCAGGAATCCATTGGTGATGGAATCTTGGGGCGTCAATAGCTTCTTTAATGGTCATTTTGTGGTCAATGATATTTACTAAACCCTCGTAAACTTGGTTAGGAATGGTTGTGCCACCCGGAGTTCCAATACTGATATAAGGCTTATTATTCACCGTCACTAAAGTAGGGGTCATTGAACTTAACATTCTTTTTCCTGGAGCAATCGCATTGGCTTCGCCACCAATAGCACCATACATATTAGGTACTCCTGGCTTTACACTAAAGTCATCCATTTCATTATTCAATAAAAATCCAGCACCTGCTACAATGGTTTTATTTCCGTAGGTATCATTAAGGGTAGTAGTGATAGAAACCATATTGCCCTCGGCATCAATTACGCTAAAGTGTGTTGTTTGCTCGCTCTCATGTACTTGTCCAGCCTGAGTCACTTTTGAACTTCCTGCAACCCCCGGTACATAATCCTTCATTCTATCCTGCGCATATTGATTGCTTGTTAAAGTTTTTGTAGGCACTTTCCAGAAATCAGGATCGCCCATATGTTCTGCTCTGTCGGCATAAGCACGTCTTTGAGCCTCTACCATTAAACTTACAGAAGCTTCGGTATTTGCACCCATTGCACCCACATTAAAAGGAGCAATCATTTGCAACATTTGAGCAATAATTATACCACCACTTGAAGGAGGAGCAAAGGAAATCACATGGTTGCCTCTGTATTCAAATTCAATTGGTTTTCTAAATTTAGGGTGATAGTTTTTAAGGTCTTCTTTAGTAATGATACCTGCACTATGTTCCATTTCTTTCACAATATAATCTGCAGTTTCGCCTTCATAAAAACCTGCCAAACCCTTTTTCTGTATACGTTTTAAAGTAGCAGCCAGTTCAGGTTGGTATAAAGTATCTCCAGCTTTCCATTCTTTTTTTGTGAATGCACTAGGCGCCGAACTATTCTTTAAAAAATTAGCTCTTTGACCATTTAATCCAGCTGCTTCTCTTTCTGTAATCACATATCCAAACTCGGCATATTCAATAGCAGGCTCAATTAAAACCGCTAAAGGTAATTTAGCATAAGCATGCGTACTAACCATGCCAGCCACGCTACCCGGAATACCCGAAGCAGACGCACCATCCAATGATTTTTTTGTAATAGGGTTGCCTTTATCATCTAAATACATATCTCTACTTGCTTTACTTGGAGCAGCTTCGCGATAATCAATACCAATTAATTCACCGTTGGCCTTGCGTGCCAACATGAATCCTCCACCACCAATATTACCAGCGCCTGGGAACACCACCGCTAATGCAAATTGCGTAGCAATGGCAGCATCAAAAGCATTACCACCATCTTTCATCATTGCCGCACCCGCCATACTCGCTAAAGGATGTGCCGAAGTAACTGCGGCATGCGCGAAGGTTTTTTCCTTTACCACTTCATATTGAAAAGGGTTAATTTCGGTATGTTTTTTTAAAAAGGTTTGGGCATTGCTGTTCACTGTTAAAGCAACACTGGATAGTGCCAAAACGCTTATTTTAAGGGTAGAGGAAAGGGTATTCAACTTCATAGCTTTTAATTGAAACAGTAAATTAGTTAATTATTTAGTATTCAACAAAATAGGGGTTCCGTTTGTGTAAAACTATACGAAGCAATCCCAATTTTAAGCCTAAATATGCGTATTTTTAAGCCCATTATTAAATTCTACCTATTCAAAAAAATCCTATATGAATAATCGTACCATGAAGCAGTTGAATGTACTTATTGCATTTGTGTTGTTGTCTTTTGTAGTGAACGCGCAAAACGTTCCAAGTCCAGCTAGCTATTTAGGCTATACCGTGGGCACTCGTTTTACAAGACACCACCAAATCGTATCTTATTTTAATACCGTGGCGCAAGCAAAACCGGATATGGTTAAAATTATGCCTTATGGTAAAACCAATGAGGGTCGTGATTTATTAGTGGCAGCAATTGGGCTTCCTGAAAACATTTCAAGATTAGAAGAAATTAGAAAACACAATAATGGATTGGTAGATGGTTCGGTTGCAGATTTAAACCAGCCGACTATTGTTTGGTTAAGTTATAATGTGCATGGTAATGAGCCAGCATCTTCGGAGGCTGCCATGTTAACTTTATTTGCATTGGTAGATCCTGCTAATGCTAAAACAAAAGAGTGGTTAAAAAATACCATCGTGATGATTGATCCTTGTATTAATCCGGATGGTCGTGATAGATATGTGAACTGGTATAATAATGCAGTGGGTACTAATTATAATGCAGATCCTTATGCAAGAGAGCATATGGAACCATGGCCTGCAGGACGTAGCAATCACTACAATTTTGATTTAAATAGAGATTGGGCTTGGCAAACACAGGTGGAGAGCAAGCAAAGAGTTGCTTTATACCAAAAGTGGTATCCTCAAGTGCATGTTGACTTTCATGAGCAAGGATACAATCAACCTTATTTCTTTACTCCAACATCAGAGCCTATTCATGATGCAATCACAACATGGCAAAAAGATTTTCAAGTTCAGTTAGGGAAGAACCATGCAAAATATTTTGATCAAAATAATTGGTTGTTTTTTACCAAAGAAAGATTTGATATGTTGTATCCATCTTATGGCGATAGCTATCCAATGTACAATGGTGCAATTGGTATGACTTATGAACAAGGTGGAATTCAAGCAGGTTTAGGAGTTCAAAATAAAGACGAGGACACTTTAACATTAGTAGCAAGAGCAACGCATCATTTTACTACAGGATTATCAACAGTTGAAATTAGTTCTCAAAACAAAGAGAATTTATTAAAAGAATTTAAAAAGTATTATGACAATAGCCGTGCGGGTTCACATTCTGCTTACAAAACATTTGTGATGACAGCAAAAACCCCAAATGCTTTAAATGCATTGGCTGACTTGTTGAAGAAAAATAATATTCAAGTTGGAACGATTAATGGATCATTTAAGGCTTACGATTATACTGCTAAAAAAGAAGGAACTTTTTTAAATGAAGGGTATACTTTAGCAGTGAGTGCAGCGCAAGCACATGGAGTTTTAGCACGTGTTTTATTAGAGCCTATTACACAAGTGAATGATTCAAATACCTATGACATTACTGCTTGGTCATTGCCTTATGTATACAATGTACATGGCTATGCATCTAAGGAAGCCTTATCTATTACGCCAGGATTTGAATTGAAAAAAGTGGAGACTGCTGCAAGCGCTTATGGATATTTAATTCCGTATAATTCATTTGCATCTTCTAAAGTATTGGCGGCTATTTTAAACAAGAATATTAAAGTAAGATATGCAGAGAAGCCTTTTAGTGCAAGTGGTAGACAATTTGATGCAGGTACTTTAATTGTTTTAAAAACGAGCAATAATGAAAATTGGGCTGCTGATACTAAAGCAATTTGTGATGCAGCAAATATCGAAGCCATCCCTGTGAATTCAGGATGGGCTGAAAAAGGAGCCGACTTTGGTTCACCAGAAATTAAAACCATTAGCCATGCACCAAAAGTGGCATTGTTAACAGGTGATAATGTTTCTGCTTTGGCTGCTGGTGAGGTTTGGAATTTATTTGATCAACAATTAAATTATCCAATCACTCAATTAAACTATACCAATTTTAATAGAATTGATATTAGCAAATACGATGTAATCATTGCGCCAGAAGGTGGCTATAAGGATTTAACAAGCAAAGCAGTAACTGATAAATTACAAGCATTTGTGAAAAAAGGCGGCGTGTTAATTGCATTTGAAACAGCAGCTGCTCAATTGGCATCAAATGCTGATTGGGGCGTAAAACAAAAGGAATTACCAAAAGCAGATAAAGCAGACGTAAACAAAACTGCTAAATATGGTGATGCAGTAACTGATTATTTACAAAGTTCTATTCCAGGTGCGATTTATAAAGTATATATGGATGATACCCATCCAATTGGATACGGAACAGGTGGTGTTTATTATGATTTAAAGCAAGATATTGTTACTTACGAAGCGTCGCATGATTACTGGAATGCTGGTGTCATTAAAAAAGATAGTTATGTAGCTGGTTTTGCTGGTGTTAAAGCAAAAGCTGCATTACAAGAGGGCGTAGTGATTGGTGTGAAAGAGATGGGTGCTGGTAAATTTGTATTTATGGCAGACGATCCTATTTTTAGAAACTTCTGGGAAAATGGAAAGTTGGTATTATCCAATGCTATTTTCTTTAACGGAAAATAAATTAATTATTGTCGTTAGATTTTTATTATTGAATAGATAAGTATGAGAAAAATAAATGTTTTAGTTGTTGGGTTGTTGTTGATTGCACCCGGATTGAAAGCACAAAGAAATAGTGCTGAAATTGCTGCGCAAATTAAAGGGTTAAAAACCGTGGGTAGTGTTTTATATATTGCTGCACACCCCGACGATGAGAACAATGCATTTTTACCATACTTAACTAAAGAACGAAATTTTAGAACCGCTTATTTGAGTTTAACCCGTGGAGATGGAGGACAGAACTTAATTGGGAAGGAACAAGGAGTTGAACTGGGTATGATTCGTACGCAAGAATTATTGGCAGCGCGCAGAATTGATGGAGCAGAACAATATTTTTCAACCGCCTATGAGTTTGGATTTAGCAAATCATCCGACGAGGCTTTACAAATCTGGGATCATGAAAAAGTATTGAGTGACGCCGTTTGGGTAATTAGAAAATTTCAGCCCGATATTATCATTACGCGTTTCCCGCGTGACGCGCGTGCTGGACATGGTCACCATTCCGCTTCGGCCATTATTGCCAATGAAGCTTTTATTGCCGCAGCGGATCCAAAAAGATTCCCGGAGCAATTTGAATATGGATTAGCTCCATGGCAGGCGAAAAGAATTTTATGGAACACCTTTAATTTTGGAGCGGTTAATACCACCAATGAAAATCAATTAAAATTAGAAGTAGGGGGCTACAATCCAATACTTGGGAAAAGCTATGGTGAAATTGGAGCCGAAGCACGTACCATGCATAAGAGTCAGGGTGAAGGACGTCCAAGACGCCGAGGTGCGAGTTATGAGTATTTTGATTTAACAGGAGGTGAGCCAGCAAAGCAGGATATTATGGATGGGGTGAATACAACTTGGACAAGATTTGGTAATGCTAGCATTGAAAAAACGATTGATTCTATTTATGCAGCCTTTGATATTTTACATCCAGAAAAATCGGTTCCGGCCTTGGTTAAATTAAGCGAGCGCATACCCACTTATCAGTATCCAAGTTCGCAATTATGCGTCTATAAATATGTACAAATAAAACAAATTATTCAAGACTGTGCGGGTATTTATTTAGAAGCAACTACCCAGCAACAACAAGTTGTGCCAGGAGACAAAGTACAGGTTCAACTTTTAATAAATCAAAGAGCTCCAGTATCTACCGTTTTAATGCATTTGGATTTTCCAGATAGATCAGATAGTGCATTTGATAAACCATTATTACCCAATCAAAATTTTCAATTTGATTTCACACTAAAAGTACCTTCTGATAATCCCATTTCACAACCTTATTGGTTGGTAAATCCTAAGACAGAGGGGATGTTTGTGGTAAAGGATCAAAGGTTAATTGGTAAATCGGAAAATGATCCAGCCTTTAGTATGGCCGTTAATTTACGCATCGAAAATCAATGGTTTAGATTTTCATTACCCATTCAATATAAATACACCGATCCTACAAAAGGGGATGTATATCAACCATTAGTGGTAGTGCCAGCAACTCAAATTAAATATGACAAAGAAGTTTGTTTAATAAAAGATAATAAACCAATTAATGTAGACTTTCAAACTATTGAATTTAATAAACCAAGTAAGCAAAATACAATGGTGGTAAAATCAGCAGGGGATAAAATACCAACTTCAAATGATGCAGTATATACTAAAACAATTGCCTACGATCATATTCCCACCATTACTTATTTCCCAACAGCAAGTACTAAAATAGTACCGCTTACTGTAAAAAATAATGCATACCATGTTGGTTATATTGACGGGGCTGGAGATAAATTACCCGAAGCCTTAGTTGAATTAGGCGCGCAAGTAACTTATTTAAAAGAGACCGATATTTCCTTAGAAAAATTAAAAGCTTTTGATGCCATTGTTGTTGGGATTCGTGCTTACAATATGTATGAGTATTTAACGGACAAAAACGATATTTTAAATACTTATGTGGAGCAAGGTGGCAATTTAGTGGTACAATATTTAAAAAGTAATCAAGTGGGCATCAAGCCCGTAAAAGTAGGTCCTTATAAATTTTCAGTGAACTCGGGAAAGCGTGTGACGCAGGAGGATGTACCTGTTACTTTTTCACTACCTAATCATGCTGTACTAAATACTCCAAATACAATTACAGCTAAAGATTTTGAAAATTGGACACAGGAGCGCAGTACTTATCAATCCGATAATTTTGATGCGCATTTTGAAGCACCATTAACCATGAATGATAAAGGCGAAGCACCAAGCAATGGAAGTTTATTGATTGCTCCTTATGGCAAAGGCAATATGGTGTATGTAAGTTTAGTTTTATTTAGACAATTACCAGCAGGTAATCCAGGCGCATATAAATTATTAGCTAATATTATTTCATTGGCTAAGCACAAGTAACTATTAATAACAACATCAAATGCGCAGAGGAATTAGTATCATCACATTAGCAGTCATTGGACTATCATTAGGATTTATATTAAAAAATATAAAGGCCGGTATGATTCTAGGTTTAATAATTGGGCTGTTAATTAGTGTAGTGGGAACGAGGAGTAAATAGTTAAGCCTCTTTAGTTTCGTCATCGCTTTCTGCTCCAATCCATTTCATTTTACTTGAAATAAAGAATGCAATTAAGCCAAGGCTAATAACAATCAATCCGCTAAGCATCATCTTAATTCCTGTTGAAAAAAAGATAGCTCCCCAAATTAGTATTGCGATAAATAAAGGCAATGGATACAGTGGCATTTTCCAAGGGAAAAAGGCCTTACCCTTTCTTTTAAATAACAAAAGTAATCCAATGGCCTGTCCAATAAATTGAATTAAAATACGCATTGCTAAAATGCCATCAATTACTTCCTTCAATCTAAATAATAAACTAAATACAAAAGCGATACCTCCTAAAACCAATAATGAACGATGAGGAAATTTTAGGGTAGGGTGCACTTTTGCAAAAAAAGGAAAAAAGCTTTTGTTTTGTGCAGCAGCAAATGGAATACGGCTATAACCCAATGTAGCAGAGAATAAGGAGGCAAAAGCCACCATTAAAATTAATACCGTTGCAATGCTTCCTGCAGTTGGTCCAAATAAAGTTTTAATATAATCACTCACTACGAACTTGCTATTCACAATAGTTTGAAAAGGCAAAACGCTAGCCACACTTACATTCATTGCTAAATATAAAATAGCAATACCTGTAATGGAAATAAACATACTACGCGGAATATTCTTACTCGGATTTTTAATCTCTCCACCTAAATGACAAACATTATAATAGCCTAAATAACTATATACGGTTTTAACACTTGCAAAACCTAAAGCAGCAATAAATCCATGTTGTAAAGTAAAGCCATCATTGCCTTTTACAAATAAGCCATCATTCATATGTCTGATAGGCTCTAAGAAATTTCCGTGTAAAATACCTCCTCCAATAATCCAAGCCATGGTTCCTAAAACGCCCACCCATAAAAACACAGATATCTTACCAATAGATTCAATTTTACGATATAGTAAAGCAATCACTAAAATAACTACCGCACCACTCACTGCTTTTTCTTGCCAAAAATTTAAGTGAAAAAAGTAATTCGCATATTGTGAAAAACCAATGGCTGCTGAAGCAATTACCAATGGCGCTTGAATCATGGTTTGCCAAACAAAAAGGAAGCTCATTAATTTACCCCATTTTTCTCCATAGCCTTCTTTTAAAAAATGGAAGCTTCCACCTGCTCTTGGAAGTGCTGCGCCCAGTTGGCTCCAAACCATCGCATCTACATAGGATAGGATTGCTCCAGCGATCCAAGCGTATAGGAAATAGGGGCCAGCCATGATTTGGGCTACCACACTTAATACCACAAATGGTCCAATTCCCACCATATCAATCATGTTGATGGCGGTTGCGTGTAAAAGGCTTAATTTGCGATCTAAATTGGGTGCTGTTGTACTCATACACAAGCAAGATAATAAATAAAGGATTATAAATTACGATATTAAGATGGACGCAAATTTCTCGACTATTCATTGGGCAAAAGAAGCCACTATTTATGAGGTGAATATCAGACAATATACACCCGAAGGAACTTTTGCGGCATTCCAAAAACATTTACCAAGATTAGCGGATATGGGCGTTACTGTTATATGGTTTATGCCCATTACATCCATAAGTCAGGAAGGGAAAAAAGGAAGTTTAGGAAGTTATTATGCATGCAGTAGCTACACAAAAATAAATTCGGAGTTTGGAAATGAAAATGATTTTTTAAATCTCGTAAATGCAGCGCGTGATTTAGGAATGAAAGTTATAATTGACTGGGTATCGAATCATACAGGTCGTAAACATGAATGGATGGATTTACATCCGGAGTGGTTTACGCGTAATGAAGCAGGGGAGTTTACAGAACGTAACGGATGGGATGATGTAGTGGATTTAAATTATTCCAATAATGAAATGCGTAATGCTTTGATTGGGGCGATGCAATATTGGGTAAGAGATTTTAAGATAGATGGATTTAGATGTGATATGGCGCATTTAGTACCATTGGATTTTTGGGTGGATGCACGCAAAGCCGTTGAAACCATTAGGCCATTGTATTGGTTGGCAGAATGCGAGGACGTAAATTATCATCGCGTTTTTGATACTACTTATGCATGGGCTTTAATGCATGCTTCTGAAAAATTAGCAAAAGGAGAAGCGGGTGTTCATGATATATATAATGTTTTGCATGATTATGCACAGTATCCTGCTGGTGCAAGCAAATTATTTTTTACTTCCAATCATGATGAGAATAGTTGGAATGGAACAGAATATGAAAAGTTTGGAACTACAGCAAAAGCATGGGCAGTCTTTACCCAAACTTGGAAAGGCATACCACTCATTTATAGTGGACAGGAGCTACCTAATAAAAAACGCCTTGAATTTTTTGATAAGGATCAAATTGATTGGTCTGCTTCACAACCAGCGCTCCATGATTTTTATAAAACATTAAGCACATTACGTAAATCCAATACAGCCATTATAAGTGGCGATACATTTAATTTACCCACTGACACCAATGGGGTAATGGCTTATATACGACATGATGGAGCAGCTACAGTGCTTGTGGCGCTGAACCTGTCATTGGGTCATCATAAATTCAGTTTATCCCATGAAAAGTTAACTGGAGCGTTTCGCAATTTATTTTCAGGGTTCACCTACCAATTTAATAATTCAGCCTCCTTTGAGCTGATGGTCGGAGATTTTTTAGTGTATGTGAAGGATTAATGAAAAATGAGTTTTATTTTTATAGACATTTTAATAATACAATTTTATGAACGAAATTATCTGCCCACATTGTAAAAAAGCATTTAAAGTTGATGAAGCAGGATATGCTGATATTTTAAAGCAGGTAAGGGATCAAAAATTTGAGGAAGAAATTCATGCTCGATTACAATTAGCAGAACAATCAAAAATTGATGCAATTAAGCTTACAGAGGCAAATGTCAAAAATACCATTCAGCAAACCATTTCTGAAAAAGACAAACAGCTAGCTGATTTAAAAGCAGAGCTTGAAAAGGCCGAAATGCAAAAGAGAATTGATATTACAGAAGCTGTCAAAAGAATTGAAAAGGAAAGAGACGATTTAGCAAATAAAATCCAAAATAAAGAATTAGAGAAACAAGTCCTTGAAAAAAATTTAATTGAAAAATTTAATTCTGAAATAAAAGCAAAAGATGAGAT
>DAIUEC010000035.1:0-22386 GCA_036845345.1 Sediminibacterium sp. | reverse complement strand
ATGGGGTTTTGAAGTACCAAGTTTTTCAAATGGGGCAGTCTATGCCGATTTGGACAATGATGGTGATTTAGATGTTATCATAAATAATATCAATGATGAGGCAAGTATTTACCAAAACAAACAGCGTCAAATAAAGCCAGAGGCTAGTAATTATTTGGATATTGTTTTTAAGGGAGATGCTCAAAATTTAAATGGAATCGGCGCGGAGGCTACTATTTATTTTGATCATGGTAAAATGCAGGTGGGAGAGCAAAGTCCTTACCGTGGTTATTTGTCAACCATTCAAAATAAAGTACATTTTGGATTAGGAGCAATTACCCAAATTGATTCAGTGGTGGTTGTTTGGCCCAATCAAAAAAAGCAGGTACAAACAAATGTAAAAGCGAATCAAGCTTTGGTAGTGAATAGTAAAGATGCATCAACAATAAATGAAATTGAAAAACCAATATTCGCTTCTAATACTTTGTTTAAGGAAATCACTTCCAATGCAGGAATAAATTTCGTTCATACACAAACTGATTTTGTTGATTTTAATATTCAAAAATTATTACCACATAAATTATCTGAATATAGTCCAGCATTGGCTGTTGGTGATATCGATGGTAATGGATTGGACGATATTATTATTGCAGGAACTGATAAAAGCGCTCAATTACTTTTACAACAAAACAATAATAAGTTTATACAAAAGCCTTTATTTACAACAGCTGGATATGCTATAAAGCCAAATAAAGACGGAGGATTATTGTTAATAGATGTTGATGGAGACAAAGATTTGGACTTAGTTATTACAGGAAGTGGTTATGATAGTCCATCTGGTTCAAATGCATATAATGATCAATTGTACTTGAATGATGGCAAGGGTAATTTTTCATTACAATTAAATAGTTTACCTCAAAATTTAGTAAGTAAATTATGTATTAAGGCGGTTGATTACGATCATGATGGAGATTTAGATTTATTTATAGGAGGAAGAGTAGATCCAGGCAATTATCCAAAGCCGGTATCAAGTTTTATATATCGTAATGATACAAAAGATGGAATAGTAAAATATACAAACGTGACCAATACGGTTGCCAAAGACTTAATCAATATTGGCATGGTTACGGATGCTATATTTACTGATTTTGACAATGATGGCTGGCCGGATTTAATTATAACTGGAGAGTGGATGTCAATTAGGTTTTTCAAAAATGAAAATGGTGTATTTAAAGATATTTCAGCAAACTCCGGAGTTAATGATAAAACGGGATGGTGGAATAGTATAGTGGCAGGTGATTTTGATAATGATGGTGATATTGATTACGTAGTAGGTAATTTAGGATTGAATTCGTTTTATAAAGCCTCTGAAAAGTTTCCTGCTAAGATTTTTGCTAAAGACTTTGATAAAAATGGTAGTTACGATGCCTTCCCTGCATTATGGTTACCAACCAGTCATGTTGATTCCACCAGAAAATTATATCCAGTTCAGACAAGGGAAGATATCATTAAACAAATGATAGGTATGCGCTCCAAGTATCAAAATTTTAAATCTTTTGCCACAGCTACGATTGATCAAATGTTTACTCCCGAGCAATTAAAAGGGGCACAGGAACTATCTGCAAACAGTTTTGCTTCGGTATATCTTAAAAATAATGGGAATGGTAAATTTGAAATGACTGCTCTTCCATTAACAGCACAATTTTCTGTATTAAATGGAATGGAAGTGGATGATTTTGATGGTGATGGCAATTTGGATATACTCATCAATGCAAATGATTTTGGAACTGAAGTAACCGTTGGAAGATATGATGCTTTAAATGGTCTTGTAATGAAAGGAAATGGCAAAGGAGGATTTAAACCATTGAGTATTTTAGAAAGTGGCATATTTATTCCGGGCAATGGTAAAGCCACAGTGAAATTATCCAATAAAGCAGGCGATTATTTAATTGCCGCATCCCAAAATAGAGGCCCATTAAAATTGTATCAACTTAAAGGAAATGCAAAACTAATTCCTGTTTTCGCTAATGAGACTAGTGCTGTTATTGAATATAAAAATGGAAGCAAAAGAAAGCAAGAATTTTATTATGGAAGTTCCTTCTTATCACAATCTGCAAGAACTGTTTTAAAAGATCAAAATGTAAAAATGATAACCATTAAGGATAGTAAGGGTAGTAGTAGGGTTGTCATGTAAAGATTAAATGTATTTTATGAAAAAAATTATAAGTTATTTATTGGCAATTATTGTGTTAGGTAGCTTTATGGTATCCTGTTCCACAAAGCCTAAACAAGAAAAATTAGATCCTGTTAATTTATTGATTAATAATGAAGATCAACTAACGCAAATTATAATTTACGATGTGTTTACGCCGCCAGTAGCTAGTAGAATATACGTATATTCATCAATTGCTGCTTATGAGGCCATCAGACATAGCAATAACTCAGCTTCAATAGCAGAAAAATTAAATGGTTTTGAGAAAATGCCTTTGCCAGACAAAAGCAAAAAGTATGATTTTAATTTAGCAGCTACAGAAGCTTTTTTTAAAGTGGCAAGAAATGTAAAAGTGTTTAGTGTAGACTCATTAAACGCATATGAAAAATCAGTTCATGATAATTATAAGGCAAATTTGGATGAGGCTACATATACAGCTTCAGTGGCTTTTGGGGATACCATTGCTGCGGTAGTATTAAAAAGAGCAAAGACAGATGGTTACTTTATTTCAAGAGGTAAGGCAAAATATTTAGGTAGTAATGAGCCTGGTAAGTGGAGACCAACCCCTCCTGATTATTTAGATGGAGTAGAATGGTGTTGGAATACTATGAAGCCAATGGTATTGGATTCTGCTGCACAGTTTGCACCAGCAAGACCTCCAAAATATGATACAAAACCAGGAACTCCTTTTTACAATTTAGTGAAGGAAGTATATGATATCAATAAAAATCTTACTCCTGAGCAAAAATTAATTGCAAAATATTGGGATGATAATCCATTTGTGATAGAACATTCAGGTCATATGATGTTTGGCAATAAAAAAATTACTCCAGGAGGACATTGGATGGGCATTGCATCACAAATAATTCAACAAGAAAAAGCTGATCCTGTAAAAGCAGCCCAAACCTTTGCTTTAACATCTATTGCCTTATTCGACGGATTTATTGCTTGTTGGGATGAAAAATATCGTAGTTCCTATGTACGACCTGTAACCGTAATTAAAGAAATCGTAGATAAGGATTGGATGCCATTATTGCAAACACCTCCATTCCCTGAATATACAAGTGGTCATAGTACAATTACTGCAGCTGCAGCGACCGTATTAACCAAATTGTATCGAGATAATTTAGCATTTGAAGATTCTAGTGATTATAAATACATTGGGTTAAAACGTAAATTCAATTCATTGAGTTCCGCTGCAGAAGAGTGTTCGGTGAGTAGAGTATATGGTGGTATACATTATATGATAAGTGTAAATACCGGTGCCCAAATGGGTAAGCAAGTTGGAGGGTTGGTAACAAAGAAGTTATTAGATAGTACTAGCAAATAACTCCCCAATAAATTATGTCAACTAATTACTACTATACCAATGAGACCATTAAAATAAAAAGCTATCAAGCAATTGTAGTAGGCTCTGGAATTAGTGGTGGATGGGCAGCCAAAGAATTATGTGAAAAGGGGATTAAAACTTTGGTAATTGAGCGAGGCAGAAAAGTTGAACATAATAAGGATTATCCAACAGCACAACTAGCCCCATGGGAATTAAAACATCGTGGACCTATTACTGCAAAATTTAAAAAAGACAATCCATTAATCACTAAGTCGGCAGGTTTTGGCGAAGACAATGCGCATTTTTTTATTGAAGATGCAGTACAACCTTATATTCAAGAAAAACCTTTTGATTGGATTAGAGGTTATCAGGTGGGTGGTAAGTCCATAATTTGGGGTCGTGCCTGTCAGCGTTGGAGTGATCATGAATTTTCGGCTCCTGCAAAATTTAATTATGGATTAGATTGGCCCATTCGATATAAGGATGTTGAAGCTTGGTATACGCATGTAGAAAAATTTATTGGCGTATGTGGAAATACAGATGGAATAGAGGCAATGCCCGACGGTCATTTTATGAAGCCATTTGATTTAACGATTGTTGAGGAGCATATCAAAGAGGTAATTGCAAAACAATTTAACAGACATTTAGTACACGCAAGGTGGGCGCATATTACAGAACCCCAGCCTATTCATTTACAACAAGGTCGTGGACAATGTCAAGCAAGAAATTTATGTATGCGTGGTTGTCCTTTTGGAGGCTATTTTAGTTCGCTATCATCAACGCTTCCATGGGCGGGAAATACAGGAAATTTATCAATTTTAACGGATGCAGTGGTACATTCCGTGATCTATGATGAATCCAAACAAAAAGCGATTGGGGTGAAAGTAATTGATGCGCATTCTAAGATTACGTATGAGTATTATGCAGATATTATTTTTATGAATGCCTCTGCATTAAATACCAATTTAATTTTACTAAACTCTACCTCTAAAAAATTCCCCAATGGTTTAGGAAATGATTCAGGCGTATTAGGAAAATATATTTGTCATCATAATTATAGAGCAAGTGTATGGGGTGTGGTTGATGGATTTGAAGACAGCTATGTTTATGGACGCAATCCAACGGATTCAATCATTGCCAACTATCGCAACTTAGGTAAGCAAGAAACCGATTTTAAAGGAGGCTACACCACATTTATGGGGGCTTATCGTCAAAGATTGGATGAAACTACAACTAAGGAAACAATTGGGTCTGATTTTAAAGATGCAATGGAAACTCCTGGTAAATGGCATGTGTATGCATATATGCAAGGAGAGACGATTCCGAAAAAAGAGAATCATGTAAGGTTAAGTAAGGATCAAAAGGATCCGTATGGTTTGCCTTTATTAATCACTTCGGTGGGGTATGATGATAATGATGATAAATTGACTGCAGATTTTTTAACAGAGACTAAAAAAATGTTTGAAGCTGCAGGGGTTTATGATATGGGTTTTGTAGACAATCATCAAGCACCAGGATTGGATATACATGAAATGGGTGGTTGTAGAATGGGTAAAGATCCTAAGGACTCTATTTTGAATGAACACAATCAAATGCATTTATGTAAAAATGTTTTTGTAACAGATGGGGCTTGTATGACCAGTACAGGAAATCAAAGTCCTTCTATTTTATACATGGCTTTAACAGCAAGGGCAGTGGACTATGCAGTAAAAGAGCTGAATCAACAGAACCAACCGACCCAATAGCAATAATCTTATCTAAAATCATTTACTCTAATTCGATAAAATACAATATAATTTTAATGAATATAAAAATTACACTAATAGCTTTTTTGACCATAACTGTTTCCATGGTTAATGCGCAAGCTGTGCAGTATACTACCACGGCTGATGGAAAATTAAAATTTAAAGAGACTAGCTTAAAAACGGTAGTGTTACCTTTGAATACAACTGATATTTCAAATACTTCTAATACTATTCTATTTAATGCAAATAAAAAATACCAAACCATGGAAGGTTTTGGATTTGCGTTAACGGGAGGCTCAGCAAATTTAATTGATCAGCTTACAGTAGCTAAAAAGAATCAATTATTGAATGAAATATTTGGGAGTGGAAAAAATAATTTAGGCGTAAGTTATATTAGAGTGAGTATTGGCGCTTCGGATTTGGATGCTCATGTATTTAGTTATGATGATTTACCTGCTGGTCAAACAGATTCATTATTAAAACATTTTAATTTATCAGAAGATACTTTGCATTTAATTCCCATTTTGAAAAAGGCAATTACAATCAATCCAAGATTAAAAATAATTGCTTCACCATGGTCTCCACCCATCTGGATGAAAACAAATGGGGCAAGTATGGGCGGGCTCTTACTTGAAAAGTATTATGCTAGCTATGCCAACTACTTTGTAAAGTATATTCAATCAATGAAGCAAAAAGGCATCAATATTAATGCCATTACCTTACAAAACGAGCCAGAACATGGAGGGAATAACCCAAGCTTATTAATGGACTCAAATGAGCAAGCCAATTTTTTAGCAAAATATGTAGGACCTCAATTGAAAGCAGCGCACTTAAATACAGAAGTTATTTTGTTTGATCATAATGCGGATCACCCAAATTATCCTATTGCTGTTTTGAATAATGCTGCTGCTAAGCAATATGCTGCGGGATCTGCCTTTCATCTTTATTTAGGAAATGAAGCTGCATTATCACAGGTACATAATGCACATCCTGATAAAAAATTAATGTTTACGGAGCAATGGACAGGTGCAAAAGGGGAGTATGGTGGTGATTTAATGTGGCATTTAGAACATATTGTATTAGGAACAATTAACAACTGGTCCACTGCAGTAATTGAATGGAATTTAGCGGCAGATGCAAAGTTTAATCCTCATACACCGGGAGGTTGCACAGAATGTAAGGGAGCATTCACCATACAAGGAGATTCGGTATCAAGAAATGTGAGTTATAATATTATTGGACAAGCAAGTAAATATATTCCAGTAGGAGCTATTCGTGTAGCTGTTCAATCCAATAATAATGCAGTTAAATCAACTGGTTTTGTTTTACCCAATGGTAAAAAAGCCGGGATATTTGTCAACACAGGAGGGGATACAAAACTAAAATTGACGGATGGTAAAAAACAAATTAATTTCGACATGCCTGCACAATCTGCCTCAACCATTGTGTGGTAATCATTAAATATAAAAATGTACATATGAAAAAACAGTTATTATTAATCCTTGCAGTTAGTTTGAGTGTGATTGCATTTGCGCAAACAAGTAAGGAGCTAAAAAAGCATCAATTTGTTTCTGGTTTGATGGCTAAAATGACATTGGAAGAAAAATTAGGTCAACTTAATTTACCAGCGTCAAGTGATTTTGTTACAGGTGCAGTTAGTAGTTCAGATATTGCTGAAAAAGTGAAAGCAGGTAAAGTGGGCGGCGTATTTAATATTCGCTCTGTCACTAAAATTAAAGAGTTGCAAGAGTTTGCTGTAAAAAATACAAGATTACATATTCCATTACTTTTTGGTATGGATGTAATTCATGGATACCGAACTATTTTCCCTATTCCATTAGGCATGTCAGCAACATGGGATATGTCATTAATTGAAAAATCTGCAAGAATTGCAGCGAGCGAAGCGAGCGCAGATGGTATTCAATGGACCTTTTCTCCAATGGTAGATTTAACAAGAGATCCAAGATGGGGAAGGGTTTCAGAAGGAAATGGTGAGGATGCTTTTTTAAGTTCAGCAATTGCTAAGGCAATGGTACATGGATATCAAGGTGATGATTTGTCTGCACCTAATACCATTTTATCTTGTGTAAAGCATTATGCATTATATGGTGCTGCAGAGGGAGGAAGAGACTATAATACAACGGATATGAGTAGGGTAAGAATGTACAATGAATACTTCCCGCCATATAAAGCAGCAGTGGATGCAGGTGTGGCTTCGGTGATGGTTTCATTTAATGAAATTGATGGAGTGCCAGCATCAGGAAATAAATGGTTAGTGGATGATGTTTTAAGAAAGCAATGGAAGTTTGGTGGTTTTGTAGTGTCTGATTACACAGGGATTCCTGAAATGACCAATCATGGTGTTGGAGATTATCAAACGGTGAATGCACTTTCTTTAAATGCCGGTGTAGATATGGATATGGTGGGCGAAGGATTTTTAACCACTTTAAAAAAGTCAATGGCAGAGGGCAAAGTAACACTTGCTCAAATTAATAAAGCATGTGAAAGAATTTTAGCGGCTAAATACGATTTAGGTTTATTTGATGATCCATACAGATATTGTAATGAGCAAAGATCAGCTACTGAAGTATTTACAAGTGCTAATCGTGCAGAAGCAAGAAAAATTGCTGCTCAAAGTTTTGTTTTACTAAAGAACAATAATGTTTTACCAATTGCTGCTGGAAAAACAATTGCTTTAGTAGGGCCATTGGCAAATGCTAAAGAAAATATGACAGGTACTTGGAGTGTGGGTGCTGATAATACGAAGTCAATTACATTATTAAAAGGATTAACAGATGCTGTAGGAACCAATGGTAAAGTTTTGTATGCAAAAGGATCTAATTTAGAAGATGATGCTGAAATGCAAAATCGTCAAACCATGTTTGGTAAAGATATTGCTAGAGACAATCGTAGTGCAGAAGAGTTAATAAAAGAAGCATTGGCTGTGAGTGCAAATGCGGATGTAATTGTTGCTGCAATAGGAGAAGGTGCTGAAAGTAGTGGAGAGAGTGCATCAAAATCAGTAATTGATATTCCAGAAGCGCAAAAGCGTTTATTAAAAGCATTGGTTGCAACAGGTAAGCCAGTTGCTTTGGTATTATTTAATGGCCGTCCACTCACTTTAAATTGGGAAAAGGAAAATGTACCTGCAATATTAGACGTATGGTTTGCAGGTTCTGAAGCGGGTGATGCCATTGCTGATGCTTTATTAGGAAGAGTAAATCCATCAGGTAAATTAAGTATGAGCTTTCCACAAAGTGTTGGACAAATTCCTTTGTATTATAATCATAAAAATACAGGTCGTCCTTTAACAGGAAAATGGTTCTCTAAATTCCAATCAAATTATATTGATGTAAGCAATGAGCCTTTATATCCTTTTGGATATGGATTAAGCTATACACAGTTTGAATATGGTGATATTCAATTGTCATCAAAGCAATTAAAAGGAAATCAAAAATTAAAAGTTACAGTAAATGTGAAAAACACAGGAGCAGTAACTGGTAAAGAAGTAGTGCAATTATATATTCGTGATGTAGTAGGTAGCATTACAAGACCAGTACAAGAATTAAAAGGTTTTAATAAGATCGAACTAGCTGCGGGTGAAAGTAAAAATGTAAGTTTTGAAGTTAGCTCTGAGTTATTGAAATACTACAATGGCGATTTAAAGTATGATTGGGAAGCAGGTGAGTTTGAAATTATGGTAGGCCCTAATTCAAAAGATGTGAAGAAAGTAAAAATAAACTGGACGAAGTAGTATTTACCAGCTACCGTATAGGCCCTCTTTCAGTGCCTTTTGATATTTCTTATCATTAAAAGTATACAGGAAGGGGGCTTTGTGTGCACCGCCTTTTCTGGTTTCACTCAATTTATTTAAAATGCCGAATCCAATCATTTTACGCTGAAAATTACGACGATCTAATTTTTGATCGAGTATGGTTTCATAAAGTTTCTGCAACTCAGGCATGGTAAATTTCTTAGGCAATAAGTTTCTTCCAATAGGTAGGTAAGCAAGTTGTGTTCTTAGTGCCTCTAAAGCTTTTAATACAATCGCTTCATGGTCCATCATTAAGTCGCTTAACTTATTAATGTCAATCCATTCAGCACCTTCGGTTCGTTTTGCATCTTCCAAATCTACCTCTGTAAAATCAATTAGTGCATAAAAACCAATCGTGATAAATCTTTGTAAAAGCCAGTTGCCTTTTGGAATTTTTATTCCGTATTCTAAATATCTATTTTGGTGAATAGTAGGGTCGGAACGATGAGGGTCACCAAATGCATTAAACTGTTGTAAAAATATATTTTCAACTCCTGTTCGTTCTTGTAAAACTCGATAGGCCGCTTTGTCAATGGTCTCATCCTTGTAGATAAATCCACCTGGCAATGCCCATTTATTGGAATGTTTTATTTTCAACAAAAGTACTTTCAATACATTTTCATGGAAACCAAAGATGGTACAATCCACGGAAATGCCTGGTTGATATATTTGATCTCCTTTTTCGAGTAGTGCTTTAAAATTCGCTGGTAATACACCCTTTTTTGCCATAGTTGTTAAAGGTAAAAATATTTGTGAAACTCCCCTAAATTTTTTAAATTGTATCATATCAACGCGTTGATAATCTTTAAACATAAAAACTTCCTTATTATGAATTCAAGAAGAAAATTTCTACAACAGGCTGCGATGCTTTCTGTAGGAGGCGCTTTGTTAAGTAATTCAAGTTGGGCTAATTCATTTGCTGCTTCTGCTAAACTACCAGCACCAGGTATTCAATTGTTTACACTTTTTAATGAAATGGATATGGATACGGTAGGGACATTAAAAAAAGTAGCAGCTGCTGGGTATAAAAACATTGAATCTGCTTTTAGTAAGCAAGGAGGTTTTTATGGCAAGAAGCCTAAAGAATTTAAAGCATTGTTGAGTGATATGGGTATGGAATGGAGATCACATCATGTAATTGGAGCACCCTTTAAAATGCCAGCAAATGCTAAAATCCCTAATGGCCCTGATGGGAAACCTATCACCATTCCGGTGATGAAAAATTTGCAGGATAATAGCCAAGAATTAATTGATCAAGTAGCAGAAGCCGGAATCCCATATATTGTTTGTGCAAACATAAATATTGAATCAGGCGATTATATTAAAAGCTCGGCTGAAACTTTGCACCGTGCTGGAGAGCAAGCTAATAAAGCGGGCATACAATTAGCTTATCATAATCATGCAACAGAATTTGATAAAACAGATGGAATTGTTTCTTATGATTATTTTACTTCACAAATTTCAGCAGATTTATTAAAATTAGAATTGGATTTGGGTTGGGTATTTAAAGCTGGAAAAGATCCAGTTGAAATATTTAAAAATAATAAAGGGCGTTTTCCATTATTACATGTTAAAGACATGACTTCAGCAGGGGAGATTGTTCCGTTTGGGGAGGGGGCTTATAATTTTAAAGAAACATTTAAAAATGTTGATATCGCAGGTATGCAATATTTTTTCTTAGAACAAGATTTTCCTAAAAAGCCCTTTGAAAATATATTGACTTCTGTACAGAATTTTGAGAAGTTCAAAAAAGCTTTATAAATAAATAAGCCCTTAAAGAAATTAAGGGCTTATTTATTTTCGTCTTATGATTTTTTCGAGGCCACCGTTTATCGGTGGCCTCGATTTACTTTATCACTTTAAAGAAATTAAGGGCTTATTTATTTTCACCTCAATTCTATTAGTTGATAATTTGCTCAGTAATTTTCCCTGTTGTCTTGTGCTTTAAGATCAATTTTTTAGCACCATAATGCGTCATTTCTTCTTTTACTAAATAATGCTCTGCATCATATTCTACTAAATGACTTTCTTTAGTCAATCCCTCTTGACCTCTCCAGATATCTAATTTAACAGGCTCCCATAATTTAGATTTTGCTGATTTATAGGCGGCATCTAAAATACAGTTTACAACATATCCATCATAGAAAGTTTCTTTAGGAGCAACTCCTTTTTCCATAGAATTAAACATGTCCATAAACATATGGTTATAACCCAATTCGTTTAATTCGTCACCTACTGGGAATAACCATCCACGATCACTCTCTGCTTTTTCAGCAATATAATCACCACCTTTTCCTGTAGTGAACATTTCAAAACCTGTACGTAAAAAACTATTGATCCAAATAGTACCTTCAGTACCCATTACTTCATCTCTTAAATCCAGGCCACCTCTAAAAGTCCAGCTTACCTCAAACTGACCAATGGCACCGTTTTCGTATTTTACTAAACCAATCGCATGGTCTTCGGCATCAATCGGTTTTACTTGCGTATCTGCCCAACACATTACTTCAACTGGTTTGATATCTTTTCCAATATAGCTACGGGAAATTTCAACGCAATGACATCCTAAATCCAAAATGCAACCACCACCTGCTTGTTCAATATCCCAGAACCATTCACTATGCGGGCCAGGGTGCGTTTCTCGAGACTTAGCCCATAAAATACGTCCTACAGCGCCTTCTTTTACGCTTTGATTTGCTTTAATAAACTTAGGAGTATACACTAAGTCCTCTAAGTATCCATTAAAAATACCTGCTTCTTCTACTGCAATCAACATTCTTTTAGCTTCATCACTATTGCGACCTAATGGCTTGGTAGTCATTACCGCTTTTTTATGTTTACAACAAAGCATAACAGCAGCCTCGTGTACATGGTTTGGTAATGAAATACAAACTACATCCACATCAGGGTGGGCGATAGCAGCTTCCATATCTGTAGTCCAGTGCGCACAATTATAATCAGCAGCAAACTTTACAGCCGACTCTTCACGACGCGCATAAATACTTACCACTTTATCTTTACTTCTATATCCTTGCAAGGCATCAGCATAAAAACGGCCAATGAATCCTGCTCCTAACATTGCAATACGCATTTTATTATTTTTTAGTTTGTGTAATAAATTGAATCCAATAAAAAAGCCTATCCCAATGAGATAGGCTTTAATTAAAAATTAAATTAAGCTGCAGCGATCTCTTTCTTCTCCTTAAATCCAATAATGAAAGCGATTAATACTGCACCGGCAATAGCTGCTGGAGTTAACCAAATATTAGTCCAAGCATGACCTGTACCGTTTTTATGTTGATCTACAACAAAGCCACTATACCAAGTTCCAATAAACATTCCTACTCCATAAGTAGCAAATGTGAATAGACCTTGAGCAGCATTTTTGATAGATTCTCCTGCTTTTTTCTCTGTATACATATAGCCAGTTACAAAGAAGAAGTCATAACAAACACCATGTAAAATGATACCTGCATATAACATCCAGCTTGCATCCATTGTACCATATGCGAAACAGATATAGCGTAATACCCAAGCGCTCATACCTAAAATCAACATTTTTTTAACGCCAATTTTATTGAACATAAATGGAATCGCTAAAATGAATAATGCTTCAGACATTTGACCCATTGTCATTTTACCAGCAGCGTTTTCTAAACCCACTTCATTTAAGAATGGATTAGCAAATCCGTAGTAGAAAGAAAGAGGGATACAAATTAAAATGGCAGCAATAAAGAATATCAAATAAGACTTCTCTTTTAATAATACAAATGCATCTTTTCCTAAAATGCTAGCTGCTGAAGTTTGTGTACCAGCTCCTTTTGGAGGAGTGTTAGGTAAAATGAAACTGATAACGCCTAATACTGCAGAAATACCTGCAGCTACATGGAAGGTGCCAGCAGTTTTTTCGATACCTAATTTTGCAATTATTAAACCAGCTACAATCCAACCTAATGTTCCAAATACACGAATCCATGGGAATTGTTTTCCAGGATCGGTCATTTGAGCAAATGCAACGCTATTACTTAAAGCAATAGTTGGCATGTATAATAAAGAGTAAACTAAAATTACCCAGTAAAAGCTACTATTGTCTACTTTAGTTGCGTAGAATAATAAAGCAGCACCCACTAAATGTAAAACACCCATAATTTTTTGAGCAGCAAAAAACTTATCGGCAATCATACCAACAAAGAATGGAGAAATAATAGTGGCAATGGCACCTGCACTATATGCAGCACCCACATCAATACCAGACGACTTTAATACTTCGCCCATATATGTTCCCATTGTTACGTACCATGCTCCCCAAATGTAGTATTGTAGGAACATCATTACTGATAATAAAATACCTGTTTTTAATTTCATAAATGTGTGGTTTTAAGCGACAGCGTAACCGCTAGCGCAATCGTTTAATAAATCGTTAGTTTTAAGCGAATTCAATATACTAATAAATCTTAAAAATAGTACGGAAAATACCCCATTTTTATCAACTCAATGCGTTTATAGGACACTACTAAAAAACCCTATCACATTTTTATGCGATAGGGCAGTATGTAAATATTAATAATTAATAATGCTGGACAATAGTCTGGGGCATTAAGATGCTTCCAATGCCTGTAAAATATCGGCTAAAATATCATCTTTATGTTCAAGACCAACAGATATACGAATAAGGCCAGGGGTAATGCTTACAGCTTGTCTTTCTGCCTCAGATAATTTAGCATGCGTGGTGCTAGCAGGGTGGGAAGCAATACTACGCGTGTCGCCCAAATTGGCTGTTAATGAAAGCATTTTAATATTGTTTAAAAATGTTCTTCCTGATTCAATCCCTCCTTTTAATTCAAAACAAACAATGCCTCCGCCATTTTTCATTTGCTTTTTAGCAACCTCATAACTTGCATGAGAGCTTAGGAATGGATATTTTACAAAATTAATTTTTGCATGTCCTTGTAATTTTTCAGCAAGGTATAAAGCATTACTACTATGACGATCCATTCTCACTTCTAATGTTTCTAAACTCTTACTTAAAACCCATGCATTAAATGGTGATAATGATGGTCCAGTGCTACGACAGAATAAATAAATCTCATGAATTAAATCTTTTCTTCCCACAATCGCACCACCTAAAACACGTCCTTGGCCATCAATCCATTTGGTCGCAGAGTGTACAACTAGGTCAGCACCTAAATCGATAGGAGTTTGTCCAATAGGCGTTGCAAAACAATTGTCTACATTTAAAATAATATTGTGTTTTTTAGCAATTGCACTTACCATGCTAATATCTACAACATCTAATCCTGGGTTGGTAGGGGTTTCTAAATAAATCATTTTAGTTTGTGGAGTAATGGCTGCTTCCCATTCAGCGGCAGTTGCACTTGCACCAACATAACTAAAGTCAATACCATATTTAGGTAAGTATTTTGAAATCACAGTATGCGTACTTCCAAAAATTGAATTACATGATAAAAGATGATCGCCTTTTTTTAATAAAGCCATGAAAGAACCAAATACAGCGCTCATTCCAGAGGCAGTTGCAAAACCTGACTCTGCATTTTCTAAAACACATAAACGATCTACAAATTCTTTTACAGTTGGATTTGAAAAACGGCTATAAATATTGGCGTCGGTTTCATCCGCAAAAGCAGCACGCATATCTTCGGCATTATCAAAAGTGAAACTGCTTGTTAAAAATAAGGGAGCAGCGTGCTCATGTTGAGGTGTCTGTGGAACCCTTGTTCTTATTAGTTTTGATTGATTATGCTTCATGATGCTTCTATTTAAATTGAAAACCTATTTTATTAATTTTTATACAATTGAAATTATACAATTTCAACAGCCCAAGTGATTACTGCTCCAGCTGCTCTTAAGGTGGCAGCCACTGAACAATATTTATCTATTGAAAGTGTACATGCTTTTTCGGCTCTTTCTTGTGTCATTGTTCCTTTTAATTTAAAAAGGATATGAATGGTTTCCCATAAAGCAGGTTCTTTACCTACTTGACGTTCTCCATCAATGATCATTTCAAAATTTTCAATAGTCTCTTTTTGCTTCTTTAAAATCATTACAATATCAACAGCACTACATCCGCCTAATGCACTTAATAAAGCTTGCATAGGTCGTACACCATTTCCATGACCACCTTGATCCACTGGAATATCCATGGTAATTTGTTGACCCGCTTCGTCGGTTGTTACAAACTGGTAGTCTTGGTCAATTTGCTTTAAATGTATTCTTGCCATAGGTTAATGCTTGTTAGTATATAAGAAGTATAAAATTTGTACCTTTGGCAAAGGTAATTCAAATAGATACTTAGTTCGTAATTAGCATTTAAAAAAATGGGTCCAACAATATATCAATATAATCAGCCTTTTACTTTAGAGTGTGGGGTGAGTTTGCCAAAGCTTAAAATAGCTTATCATACTTATGGTGCATATACGCCGGGTAAAAAAGTAGCATGGGTTTGTCATGCCTTAACAGCCAACTCCGATGTTGCTGATTGGTGGAAAGGTTTAGTGGGCGAGGGATACTTAATTAATCCAAATGATTACTTTATTGTTTGTGCAAATATTTTAGGTTCTTGTTATGGTTCAACGGGACCTTTAAGTGTGGAAGATTTAGGCACTGAAATTAGTTTAAATAATTTCCCAACGGTGACCATCCGCGATATGGTACAGGCGCATATTTTATTAAGACAACATTTAGGAATTGATAGCATTGATTTATTGATGGGAGGAAGCATGGGTGGTTACCAAGCATTAGAGTGGGCCATTTTTGAACCAGCTGTTATTAAAAAGATGTTTTTAATTTCTACCTCCCCTTCAGAAAGTGCTTGGGGTGTTGCAGTGCATACAGCTCAGCGTTTAGCAATTGAGGCAGATTGTACTTGGAAAGAAGCTACGCCTAATGCAGGTGCGAAAGGTTTAAAAGCAGCGCGTGCTATTGGAATGTTAACCTATAGAAATTATGGAATTTTCCAAGAGAAGCAAACGGATGAGGATCCAGAAAAGATTGATAATTTTAAAGCTTCTTCTTATATCGAATACCAAGGAGATAAATTGGTGAAACGTTTTAATGCTTATAGTTATTGGTTATTAACAAAGTCAATGGATAGTCATCACCTAGCTCGTAAAAGAGGCGGAGATTTAATGACTACATTGGCTACCATCAAAACACCCACTTTTATTATTGGAATTAATAGTGACATTCTTTGTCCATTAGACGAACAAAGATTCATGGAACATCATATGCCAAATGCAAAATTAATTGCGATTGATTCTATGTATGGACATGATGGATTTATTATTGAAACAAAACAAATAACCAATTTATTAAAGAGTTGGTTGGTATCTCAAAATGCATAATTAAAATTCACCTTATGGGATTTTTCAGACAAATAGGAGAGTACTTGTTTTTAGTAAAACGAGATCCAAAGGAAGAAAGAACAGGCATGATGAAAGCGATGCATGGCATGAACCGTTTGTCTATTCTTATTTTTCTGGTAGCAATTATTGTGATATTGGTGCGCAAGTTCTTGCACTAATTGTAAGCTTATTTTGTAATTGTTGCTTGGATAATTTCAGCTGCAACTTCTGTAGCACTTTGTCCAGTGTATAAATTTTCCTTCAATAATTGGTAGTCTGCTTTTATCTGCGCTTTCTTATTTTCATCATTTAATAAAAGCGTCAACTCCTGCACTAAATTCTTTTTATTCAAATCTTCCTGAATCAGTTCTTTCACTACTTCTTTATCCATAATTAAATTTACTAAGGCGATAAATTTAATTTTTACAAAGCGCTTTGCAAGTGCCAATGTAATTGGATTTCCTTTGTAACAAACTATTTCGGGCACTCCTAATAAAGCAGTTTCCAAAGTAGCAGTGCCGCTAGTTACTAATGCAGCTTCACTATGATTTAATAATGCATAAGTATTCCCCTTTACAATATGTACATTTTGATTGCTTGGAACTAGTGATGCAAACCAATCGTCATCAAGGCCTGGTGCTTGAGCAATCGCAAAATGATAATTTGGAAATGAACTTACTACCGATAACATTTCAGGTAATTTTTTCAGGATCTCTTGCTTTCTGCTTCCTGGAAGTAATGCAATTATTTTTTCGCTTGCAATTTGAGGAAGTGGATGTGGTAAGTTTTGTTGTGATTCAAGTACCTGCATTAATGGATGCCCTACATAATCTACTTCCCAATTCCATCTTTCTTTAAAATATTGTTTTTCAAAAGGAAGAATGCATAATAATCTATCAATACTCTCTCGCATGGCAGGCACTCTATTTTCTTTCCAAGCCCATACTTGTGGCGCAATAAAGTAAATTACTTTTAAGCCTTTTAGTTTCGCCCATTTTGCAATACGCAAATTAAATCCAGGATAGTCAATGCATATTAATACATCGGGTACGAACGCTTCAATATCTTTTTTGCAAAATTTAATATTAGCAAGAATGGTACGCAAATTCATAAGCACTTCTACAAATCCCATAAAGGCTAAACTTCTATAATGCTTAACTAAATTGGCTCCTGCGGCTTGCATTAAATCGCCACCCCAACACTGTATCACAGCATTGGAGTCCTTTGCTTTAATCGCTTTGATTAAATTGGAGCCGTGTAAGTCGCCGCTAGCTTCGCCAGCTATAATATAGTAACGCATTTATAAAAACCATTTGCATGTAATTGCAACCAGTGCATAAATACATGTGATAATAAAAATTCCTTTTGCTGTATTGTCTTTTTCTTTTTGAAAGAAGAAGGTGAGTACGGCACCATTTAATAATAAAGACACACTAATCATAGCAGACAAAACAGATTTTTGATGTATGATCATTGTGCCAAATTCTTGAATGGTAAATACACTAAATTTCCATTTATAGAATCCAAAGAATCCAGCAAATGGAACTACTAAGCCTACCAAGATACCTTGTATATAACTATCTTTTACCATTTCCACTTTTTACTTAGTTTCTCTTTAATGATATGGTTGGTTAAATCAAATTGAACAGGAACAACGCTAACATAATTATTTTTAAGCGCCCAAACATCCGTATCTTTTGATTTGTCAAAGTTGATAAACTCTCCCGTTAGCCAATAATATTTTTTACCATAAGGGTCCTTGCGTTCCACATACTTTTCTTCATATTTAGCGTAGGCTTGTTTGCAAATTTTAATACCCTTAATTAAACTAGTTTCTACTTTAGGGATATTTACATTTAAACAAAGGTGCTTGTCTACATTTTTATCAGCCAATACTTTCTCAATAATGATGGCTGCAAAATGTGCAGCAGCAGTAAAATCCGCTTCATGACTTAAATCTAATAAGCTAAAGCCAATACTCGGAATACTTTCAATGGAAGCCTCCAATGCTGCCGACATGGTTCCAGAATAAATTACATTAATAGAGTGATTCGCTCCGTGATTGATTCCACTTAAACAAATAGTGGGTTTGCGGTGCAATACTTTATCTACTGCTAATTTTACACAATCTACAGGTGTTCCACTACAAGCATATGCTTCGACACCTTCCATATAATCTACCTTCGTTAATCTTAAATGGTGCCCAATAGTAATGGCATGACCCATTCCACTTTGAGGTTTATCTGGAGCCACTACCACTACTTTGCCAAAGGGGAGGGCAGCTTGCACCAAGGCTTTAATGCCAGGCGCAGTTATGCCATCGTCGTTGGTAATTAAGATGAGTGGTTTTTCAATTTTTATCTTAGCCATACTGCAAGTTACTAAGCCAGGACTTAGTCGCAAAAATTAAAACTAGCTGGGTGTAAATATGGGGTAACGAAAATATTTTGAAAAAATTGCTAAAAATATTTGGTAATACTAAATATATTAGTAAATTGCACTAAAATCATTAGTTATGTCATACGCAGGTAAGAATTTAAAGTACATCAGAAAGCAGCGCGAATGGACACAAGAGGAAATGGCCAATCAACTTCAGATTAAGCGTTCCTTGGTAGGAGCTTATGAAGAAGAAAGGGCGGAGCCCCGCTTGGAAGTGCAGGAAGCAATTTGTGCGCTTTTTAACATCAGTTTGGAAGAGTTCCTGTTTCAGGACCTTTCTGAAAAAGGAAATGCTGGGGCCGAATCTGGTTCAGGCATGTCTTATCTAGATCGTCGTCGTTCCATGAAAATGGATAAGTCTAGTTCGGCTGCGCCAATTGTGCCGTTTGTGCCCGTTAAAGCAGCTGCTGGATACTTGGCCGGTTATGCGGATCCTGAGTTCCTAGACGAGTTAAATACCTTCACTTTGCCTATGTTGGCTCCAGGTGAATACCGAGCTTTTGAAATTATTGGAGATAGTATGTTGCCAACGCCTAGCGGAAGTGTTATTGTTGGAGAAAAGGTTGATAGTATTAGAGACGTTAAAAACTCAAATACCTATATCGTTGTATCCAATGCGGACGGGGTTGTATATAAAAGAATCATTACCAATGACGACAATAAGGATAAGCTTACTTTGTTGAGTGACAATCCATTATACGAGCCATATCAAGTAAATAGTCAAGATATAGTAGAAGTATGGAAGGCAGTTTATATCATCCATAAAGCAGGGGCACAGCCTATGTGGAATGTGGATCAATTAGCTGGTGTCGTGAACAGTTTACAAGATAAGATTAGTAATCTTAAACGCACTATGAACTAATCATTTGGGTTTTTTAGTTGTTCGAATATTTAGTTGAAGCCCGAGATTAACCTCTCGGGCTTTTTATTTTCCCTTTGGATTAGGTCTTAAATGCGAAGCACTGCAAAATTTCTCTGTTCGCCACTTAACGCTAAAATTCATAAATCCAATCTAAAAGTCTGAACTCGCACTACGTGCTCAAACATGCAGACTTTTTTAACGATCGAATTTATAAATTTCTTTACGCTATGGCTCAGAGTTCAATTTTCCAGTGCTTCGCATTTAGTATATCTAATTAATCAAATGTAAAATTAACAAGACACGAGATTTGAGTCATAGCGTTAAGAAAACGCTTGAGCACATCGTAAAGAAATCGCGCATGTCTGAGCGAAGCGAGTTCGCGATTTTAGATGTGGGAAAGTGTTTTTAGCGTAATGACGATCATCGAGGGGATGTTAATTTTACATTGAAACTTGAAATGCTTTTTCTAAAGTATTTATAAAACTAAAATAGCCTAAATAAATGATTAACAAATACTTAGGCTATTTTTATTGAAATAAAATATTAAGTACTATTCCCATTCAATGGTAGCAGGTGGCTTGCTGCTGATATCATAAACTACACGGTTAATGCCACGTACTTCATTGATGATTGCATTGCTCACATGGGCTAAAAACTCATAAGGTAAGTGAGCCCAATCGGCGGTCATCCCGTCAACAGAGGTAACTGCTCTTAGCGCTACAGTGTATTCGTAAGTTCTTTCATCACCCATTACACCTACGCTCTTAACTGGCAATAGGATGGTTCCTGCCTGCCAAACCTTATTGTAAAGATCAAACTGTTTTAATGCTTTTACATATACATCGTCAGCTCTTTGTAATAAATCTACTTTCTCCGGGGTGATATCGCCTAAGATTCGAATAGCTAAACCTGGTCCAGGGAAGGGGTGGCGGTTAATTAGGTCAGCTGGAATACCCAGCTCAAGACCTACTTTTCTAACCTCATCCTTGAACAAGTATCTTAAAGGCTCTACTAAACTTAAGTGTAATGTATCTGGTAAGCCACCTACATTATGATGCGACTTAATCGTCTGTGAAGGGCCATGAACGCTTACGCTTTCAATCACATCAGGATAAATAGTTCCTTGACCTAAGAATTTGGCTTCCAACATTTTAGAGGCCTCTATTTGAAATACATCTATAAATAGTTTTCCTATTATTTTACGCTTTTCTTCAGGGTCTGATTTACCTGCTAAGCCATCGTAAAACATCTGCTTGGCATCAATACCTTTCACATTCAAACCAACTGATTTGTATATATCTAATACCCCTTGAAACTCATCTTTTCTTAAAACGCCATTGTCTACAAAAATCCCATGAAGGCGTGAGCCGATGGCTTTGTGAATTAAAGTAGCGGCAACGGTACTATCCACACCACCACTTAAAGCCATAATTACATGACCATCGCCAATTTGGGCTTTTAGTTTCTCAACCGTCTCGTTCACAAATGAGGCAGGGGTCCAATTTTGGCTACAACCGCAAATGTCCACCAAAAAGTTCTTGATCATGGTTTTACCCTCAGTGGAGTGATATACCTCTGGGTGAAACTGAAATCCGTGTAAGCTATTGCCATTATCAGCCTTTTTTCTAAATGCGGCCACTGGGATACTGTCTGTATCGGCTAATAGTTCAAAATTTTCAGGTAATTGGGTAATGGAGTCGCTATGGCTCATCCAAACCTGGCTATTATCTTGGATATTTTTAAAAATGATATCTTCTTTCTGGATACACAATTGAGCACGACCGTATTCTCTCTTATTTGACTTCTCTACCTTGCCTCCAAAGTTTTTAGCACTCAATTGAGCACCATAGCATACAGTCAAAACAGGTAACTTGTCCAACATAGCTTGAATATCTACATTGGGAGCATCTGCTTCGTTTACACTAGCTGGGGATCCACTTAAAATGATTCCTTTTAAAGTGCTATCATATTCAAAACTTGAATTGAAAGGTTTTATTTCACAATACACATTGGCTTCTCTAACTGCGCGTGCAATAAGTTGAGTGTATTGGCTACCAAAGTCGAGGATAAGTATTTTTTCAGTCATGTCGCAAAGCTACAAAAAAAAATCCCGCCGATAGGGCAGGATTTGTATATAAAAAGCCGAAGCTTTTCAATTATTTCTTTTTCGCAACTGGAGCAACAGCAGTATGTCTTGCTAATTTGCTCTTTAAATTAGCAGCTTTGTTTTTATGGATAATTCCACGTTTTGCTAATTTATCAATTTGAGAAATGATATTAGGTAACTTTTCGTTGTAAGCAGTTTGCTCACCGATAGTTTTTAATTCACGAATTGCATTACGTGTAGTTTTACCATAATAACGGTTTCTATCGCGACGTTTAGTTGCTTGTCTTACATCTTTTTTGGTAGCCGAGTGATTTGCCATGTACTATTTAATTTTCAGGAGGGCAAAGGTAAGGGAAGAAGCCTAATAATTAAAATTAAAATGAAAAAAAATACAAAAAGTATTTAAATCATTGATTATCAGATATTTATGTAATTTTATGCAAAACATTCTTTTTTCAGTTCAATTCATGACCTCTGCTTCTATTTTTGAAATGCGAAAAGTATTAAAATCCTTATTGTTTTTGAGCAAATTTTCCT
>DAIUEC010000034.1:0-23076 GCA_036845345.1 Sediminibacterium sp. | reverse complement strand
TCATATAATTATGCAATTATATGCAAAACATTCTTTTTTCAGATCAATTCATGACCTCTGCATTTGTTTTTGAAATGCGAAAAGTATTAAAATCCTTATTGTTTTTGAGCAAATTTTCCTTTTAAATCAATCAATTAGCCGATATTTGCGCTCCTAGAATTTTAATAAAAAGAAAGCAATCTCAATGAAGGATTTCTCTTATATAACAAACTCGCACCCCTCATTCATAGAAGGGCTCTATCAGCAATTTTTAGTGGATGCAAATTCCATTGACCCAGATTTAAAAAAGTTTTTTGAAGGTTTCGATTTTGCTATGCAAAATGGGAATGTTCAAACAGCAAGTGCGGCAACTACATCAACTAGTACTACAAGTACGAATATAAATATTGCAAGTTCAAATAGTGCTGGTGATATTAATTGGGCAAAAGAGATTGCAGTATATCGTTTGATTTTAGGATATAGAAACAAAGGTCATTTGATTGCAAAGACCAATCCAATTAGAGAAAGAAAAGATAGACATGCAAATTTAGATTTAAACTTATTCGGATTATCTGATGCTGATTTAAATACAAATTTTAATGCAGGAAATTTTGTAGGATTAGGGGTAACTACTTTAAAAAACATAGTTACGCATTTGCAAAATGCATATGCAAAAAACATTGGTATTGAATATAAATACATTTCAGATCAAGAACGCGTTGATTGGTTGACCAATGAAATGGAAAATAATTTTTCTGATCCAATTAATTTAGATCAAAAAAGACGCATCCTTGAGAAATTAAATCAAGGTGTAATTTTTGAAAAATTCTTACATACTAAATACATTGGTCAAAAACGTTTTTCATTAGAAGGAGGAGAGTCAACTATTGCTGCATTAGATGCTATCATTAATACAGGTGCTGACAATGGAGTAGAGGAAGTGGTTATTGGTATGGCACATCGTGGAAGATTAAATGTACTTGCAAATATCATGGGCAAAACCTACGAGCAAATTTTTAGTGAATTTGAAGGTACTGCGGTGTTAGATCAAACAATGGGAAGCGGTGATGTGAAATATCATATGGGTTATAGTTCGGAAGTAACTACTTCTTCAAATAAAAATGTGCATTTAAAATTAATGCAGAATCCTTCACACTTAGAAGCAGTGGATCCTGTTGTTTTGGGATTTGCAAGAGCGAAGGCAGATGTTTTATACGAGAATAATTTTAGTAAAGTATTGCCAATTTTGATACATGGTGACGCATCGGTTGCTGGCCAAGGAATTGTGTATGAGATTTTACAAATGTGTAATTTAAATGGGTATCATACTGGTGGTACGATTCACTTTGTTATTAATAATCAAATAGGATTCACTACTGATTTTGATGATGCGCGAAGTGCAAATTATTGTACTTCAGTTGCTGCAATGGTTCAGGCGCCGGTTTTACATGTGAATGGTGATGATGCTGAGGCTGTTTACAAAGCAGTGGTGATTGCAACAAAATATAGACAAATCTATCAATCTGATATTTTCGTAGATATGGTTTGTTACAGAAAACATGGCCATAACGAAGGAGATGATCCTAAGTATACACAACCTCAGTTGTATAAATTAATTGATCAACATAAGAATCCTAGAGAAAAGTATGTTGAGTTCTTGCAACAAAATGGTACAGCAGATGCACAAAACTTAGCAAAGGAAATGGAGCAGAAGTTTTGGTCTGATTTACAAGCAAGATTGGATGAGGTAAAACAAAATCCACTTCCTTATAAATACCAAGCGCCAGAATTAGCATGGAAAGCAATGCAAAAAGCAACCGCTGCTGATTTTGAATCTTCACCTGATACAAGTATTAGTGCCGATAAAGCAAAATATATATTCAATGCTTTAATGAAATGGCCTGAAGGATTTTCTCCTTTGAAAAAAGTGGAGAAATTAATTCAAGAAAAAATTAAATTATTTGAGACCGAAAATAAAATTGATTGGGCTACTGGTGAATTAATGGCCTATGCTTCATTATTAGCTGAAGGTAAAACGGTTAGAATGAGTGGGCAGGATGTAAAGCGTGGAACTTTTAGCCATCGTCATGCAGTATTATTTGATGAAAATACCAATGAGCAATATTGCAGATTAGATAAGGTTTCACAAAATCAACAACCGTTCCGTATTTATAATTCATTGTTAAGTGAGTATGGTGTATTAGGATATGAATATGGATATGCATTAGCGAATGCACAAGCCTTGGTTATTTGGGAAGCACAGTTTGGTGACTTCTCTAATGGTGCGCAAACAATTATTGACCAGTTTATTGCTGCTGGTGAACAAAAGTGGCAAAGACAAAATGGAGTAGTAATGTTATTGCCTCATGGTTATGAAGGTCAGGGGCCTGAACATAGTAGTGCTCGTTTAGAAAGATATTTGCAATTATGTGCGGAGCAAAATATGATTGTTACCAATATCACGACTGCAGCTAACTTTTTCCATGCATTGCGTCGTCAATTAACATGGAACTTCCGTAAACCAATGATAAACTTCTCGCCTAAAGCGAATTTAAGAAGTCCTTGGACATTCAGTAATTATGCTGAATTAACGGAAGGAGGATTTAAAGAAGTGATTGATGATAGTTTTGTAACAGATCCTACGCAGGTTAAAAAAGTTTTATTCTGCTCTGGTAAAATTTCTTATGAATTAGCAGAGAAGCAAAAAGCCGAAAGCAGAAATGATATTGCTATTGTAAGATTAGAACAATTATATCCATTGCCAGTAAATCAAATAAAAGCATTGCAGCAAAAATATGAAAAGGCAGTTTGGTTCTGGGTGCAAGAAGAGCCACAAAACATGGGTGCTGCAAGTTTCTTGCAAATGAATTTAAAAGCCATCAAGTTTGGTGTGATAAGCAGACAATCAAGTGCATCTACTGCAACTGGTTATATGAAAGTGCACACTAAAGAACAAGCAGACATTTTAAACACAGCGTTTTCAATATATAATAAATAATTTGTTTCAATTATGATATCTATAAAAGTACCAACAGTAGGAGAGTCAATCACAGAAGTGACCTTATTAAAATGGACCAAAGCCGAGGGCGCTTGGGTAGAGCGTGATGAAGTGATTGCAGAATTAGAAAGTGAAAAAGCAACTTTTGAAGTGAATGCAGAAAAAGCAGGTATCTTGTTTCATAAAGCAACTGAAGGAGATAGTATCTTAATTGGAGATGTATTAGCGGACATTGATGAAACTGCTGCTAAGCCAGCACAAGCAGAAGCTCCAGCCGCTCCGGTAGCTGCAGCGCCAGCACCAGCTAGTCAAGCACCAGTGACAGCTGTTCCAAATAATGTGAAAGCAACACCAGTAGCTGCTGCAATTATTGCAGATAAAAAAGTAGACACTGCTCAAATTAAAGCAAGTGGTTATGCTGGCAAAATAACTAAGATTGATGTGTTGGATGCTTTAAATAATCCAGGAAAAATTCAATTTGCTGGTCAAGAATTATTTTCTCGCAATGTGCGTCCTGAGAAAATGAGTAACCTAAGAAAAACAATTAGTCGTCGTTTAGTGGAAGCTAAAAACACTACTGCTATGTTAACTACTTTCAATGAAGTGGACATGACGGCGATTATGCAAATAAGAAAACAATTTAAAGACAAGTTTAAAGAAGCGCATGGAGTGAATTTAGGTTTCATGAGTTTCTTTGCAAAAGCTTGTGCGATTGCTTTAACGGAGTGGCCTAGTGTAAATGCATTTATTGATGGCGATCAATTATTGTATCATGACTACGCTGATATTAGTATTGCAGTGAGTACGCCAAGAGGTTTAACAGTACCTGTCATTAGAAATGTGGAGAGCTTGAGTATGGCAGAAATTGAAAAGAGTGTGATTGTATTAGCAGGTAAAGCAAGAGATTCAAAATTAACAGCCGAAGATTTAACAGGCGGAACATTTACCATCACGAATGGTGGTGTATTTGGTAGCTTAATGAGTACGCCAATTATTAATATTCCTCAGTCTGCAATTTTAGGAATGCATAAAATTCAAGATCGTCCAATGGCGGTAAATGGTGAGGTGAAAATTTTACCAATGATGTACTTAGCATTAAGTTATGATCACCGTATTATTGATGGACGTGAGAGCGTTGGATTCTTAGTAAGAGTGAAAGAGTTATTGGAAAATCCTGCATTGCTTTTAATTGGAAAAGATCCAGTTGCTAGTTTATTAGAATTGTAATGCATTACGCAGTACACCAAGAAGTAGCCAACAAATTAATTGCAGCTTACCATGGGGATGAGCCGCTTGCCAATTATTTGAAAAAATATTTTGCAGCCAATAAGAAACATGGAAGCAAGGATCGCAAAAATATAAGTGCACTTTGTTACGCTCATTTTAGAAATACAGCAAGCAATTTTCCACTTGCAGATTGTATTGCTGATGCCATTGATAAAAATTTATTTATCAGTTCGCATCAAACACAACCATTATTATTCATTCGCATTCGTCCTTGGCAAAAGGAAAAAGTAATTCAAAAATTACAAGCAGCAAATATTGAATATTCAGAAGTTGCTGAAAATGCCTTTGCTTTTGCCAACACTACCTCGCTTCAAAATATATTGGAATTAAATAAGGAAGCAGTCATACAGGATATAAACTCTCAAGCAATTGCGGAATTATTGCAATTGGTTCCAACAAGTATGGAACATCCAATACAAGTGTGGGATGCTTGTGCAGCTAGTGGGGGTAAGACCATTTTAATGTTTGATACCATGTCAAATATTAGAATGCATGTTTCTGATGTTAGAGAAAGTATTTTATTCAATGCAGATAAGCGTTTGCAAGAAGCTGGTATTAAACCTGCGAGTGTTCAAGAAATTGATTTAACGCAGGAATTTGAAATAAAAAAACCTTTTGATTTTGTATTTGCCGATGTGCCTTGTTCGGGAAGTGGTACCTGGGGTAGGACGCCTGAACAACTTGCTTATTTTACGCAAGCGCAATTAAATAAATACACCACATTGCAAGCAAAAATTTTAAAGAATATTATCCCAACCGTAAAGCTACATGGTCATTTGCTTTTTGCTACCTGTTCCGTTTACAAAGACGAGAACGAAAAAAATGTAGAAGCATTATTAGCTACCGGTAAATTCAAAGTAGTCAAGCAACAATATTTTACTGGGTACACGAAAAAAGCGGATACTTTGTTTGCAGCCTTGCTTGAAAAAATAGCAGACTAAATTAAGACAACCTCGGCATCAAGGCACCACTTTGAATGATGCCTCCAGCTACTACATCGTCTCCTTCATAAAATACGGCGCTTTGACCTGGTGCAATACTCTTTACATTTTCATAAAATCTTGCTTGCACGCCATTGTCAGTATGAGATAAGGTACACAATGCACCGCTATCATGGTATCGAATCTTTGCCATTAAATCGGTAGGGCCTTCTAAATGATCGTATTTAATCCAATTGATTTTTGACACCAACATATCATTAGAGTCTAAATCTTTTTCTTCACCAATCACCACAATATTTTTTACAGGATCAATCGCTGTTACATAAGCAGGTTTACCCAAGGCAATCTCTAATCCTTTTCTTTGTCCAATGGTATAAAAAGGATAGCCCTTGTGTTTGCCCAATCTTTTTCCATTAGTGTCTACAAACCAACCTCCATTTACTTTTTCTTCTAATCCTTCAACACGTCTTTTTAAAAATCCACGATAATCATTATCAGGAACAAAACATATTTCGTAGCTCTCACTTTTTTTAGCCAATTCAGGATACCCTAAATCAATCGCCATTTGACGAATGTCTGTTTTATGCATTCCCCCTAATGGCAAAATGGTTCTGCTTAATAAATCTTGATCTACGCCCCATAAAACATAACTCTGATCCTTGGTTTCATCTAATCCCTTCGAAATCACATATCTTCCATTATCGTGTTGACGCACTTTTGCATAGTGGCCAGTAGCAATAAAATCACAACCTAAGGCATCTGCTCTTTTTAACAGCGCCCTCCATTTAATATGCGTATTACACATTACACATGGGTTGGGGGTGCGGCCTGCTAAATATTCTTCAACAAAATTTTCAATTACAAAATCACCAAACTCTTCTCTAATGTCTAAAATATAATGAGGGAAGCCATTGTTAACGGCTGCTAAACGAGCATCATTAAAGGAGTCAATATTACAACATCCTGTCTCTTTTCCATTGGTATTGCTAGTGGAGTAATCCCAGGTTTTCATGGTGATTCCCACCACTTCGTAACCTTCATTATGCAGCATAAGCGCTGCGACTGTACTGTCAATTCCGCCGCTCATAGCGACTAAAACCTTGCCTTTTTTACTCATATTCTTTGGCCAGTTAAAAGTTGGCTTGGCACAAAAGTAAACGAAATATCCTATCTTCACTGCCATATAACGACAAAATTTAAGAAAATGATCAAGTTACAAGTAATCGGAAATTTGGGCAAAGATGCTCAAGTAAACAATGTGAATGGAAAGTCTGTAATCAACTTTAATGTTGCACACACAGAACGTTTTAAGGATGCGCAAGGCAATCAAAAAGACAGAACTACCTGGGTAGATTGTTCTTATTGGACAGATCGTACAGCAGTTGCACCTTATTTAAAAAAAGGAACGCAAGTGTATGTGGAAGGTACACCTGATGTAAGAACTTATACAACTGCGGATGGCCGCAATGGTGCATCATTAACTTTAAGAATTGCATCGGTACAATTATTAGGAAGTAAATCAGGAGGAGATAGTCCAGCACCAGATCAAAGTGCAGGAGCAACCTATACTCCAAATGCAGCAAGTGGTGATGACGGATCTGCAGATGATTTACCATTCTAGTTTTTAACAACTAATTTTATAAAGGTGTGCTTCGGTACACCTTTTTTTATGCGTAAATTTGAATTATGAACGAAAAAATTTATTCCTATCAACAATTATATGCATTTGCATTGAATGTTTTTTTAAAGATGGGATGCTCCAATGAAGATGCTAGTTTAGCAACGAGTGTTTTATTAGCTGCAGATTTAAGAGGGATTGACAGTCATGGTATTGCAAGGCTAGTGGGTTATGTAAGATTATGGGAAGCGGGCAGAATAAATCCAACACCTAATATTAAAATTATTCATGAAACGCCCTCTACTGCTGTAGTTGATGGAGATAAAGGTTTAGGATTAGTTGTAGCACCAAAAGCCATGCAAATTGCAATGGATAAAGCAAAGCAAGTGGGCACAGGATGGGTGAGTGTAAAAAATAGTAATCATTTTGGTATTGCTGGTTATCATGCTATGATGGCATTGTCGCAGGATATGATTGGAATGGCTATGACCAATGCGAGTGCATTAGTCGCACCTACTTATGCTGCTGAAAAAATGTTGGGAACCAATCCCATTGCAGTGGCTGTGCCTGCAGGAAACGAAGCGCCTTTTGTTGCAGATTTTGCAACCACTACTGCTGCGAATGGAAAGTTGGAAATTGCACAAAGAAAAAATGAACCTATTCCAACAGGTTGGGCGCAGGATGCAAATGGAAATGCAAGTAACGATGCGCATATTTTAAAGCAAGGTGGTGCATTATTACCGTTGGGTTCTGAAAAAGAATTAGGGAGCCATAAAGGATATGCATTGGGAAGTATTGTTGATATTTTTAGTGCTGTTTTAAGTGGTGCAAGTTTTGGTCCTTGGGCGCCTCCTTTTCCAGCATATGTTCCCATGCCGGAAAATATGCCAGGGGAAGGATTAGGCCATTTTTTAGGAGCTATGCGTATTGATGCGTTTAGACCTTCCAGTGATTTTAAATCCAATATGGATATTTGGTTAAGTAGATTTAGAAATGCAAAGCCAGTACAAGGGCATGATAAAGTATATGTGGCAGGTGATATAGAAAGAACCATGGAAGGGGAGCGTATGAAAAATGGGATCCCTTTGGTGGCAGATGTAATAAATGATTTGACCGAATTAGCTACTAAGTTTGATCTTCCATTTAATGCCTCTTAGAAGCCTTTATTTTAAGGAAGACTAACGGCTGTTTTCCGATTTACTTTTTACCTTTGAGGTTCTTATTTAAAGACCAATAATTAACGATTATGAAGATTATGAAGTTTGGTGGCACCAGTGTCGGAAAGCCAGAGCGTATGCACCAGGTATCTCAATTAATAACTAAAGATGAAGAACCTACGATTGTAGTATTAAGTGCTTTAAGTGGAACAACTAATGCATTGGTTGGTATCAGTGATTTTTTAGCAAAGTCTGACAAGGCAGGGGCAACAAATCAAATTGAAACTTTAGAAAAACATTATCGTGCTTTTATTTTAGATTTATTAAAGTCGGAGGAATTAAGAGCAAAAGCAAATTCAATAATTGATGAGCACTTTGAGTTTTTAAAAATCACGCAAAGAATTTCATTGAGCGATGCATTGAATAGAGATATTTTAGCGCAAGGTGAATTAATGAGTACAAAATTATTCTCACTATACTTAGAGCAAGAAAATATTGAACATGCCTTAATTCCTGCATTGGAATTTATGCGCTTGGATGCAAATGATGAGCCAGACTTAGCAACAATAAGAGAAAAATTAGAGACTGTGTTGGCAGCACATCCAACTAAAAAATTATTTATTACACAAGGATATATTTGTCGTAATGCAAAGGGTGAAGTAGATAATTTAAAAAGAGGAGGAAGTGATTATACAGCATCCCTAATTGCAGCGGCTGTGAAAGCATCTGTTTGTGAAATATGGACAGACATTGATGGCATGCACAATAATGATCCAAGAGTTGTTGACAAGACTGTTGCGATTGAACAATTAAGTTTTGACGAGGCTGCAGAGTTGGCTTATTTTGGTGCTAAGATTTTACACCCAACTTGTATTTGGCCTGCACAACAAGAAAATGTGCCGGTTAAATTATTAAATACCATGGAGCCTTCTGCTGCAGGTACCGTAATTAAAAAAGAAGCTGGTACAGTTGGTGTGAAAGCAGTGGCTGCAAAGGATGGTATTATTGCTGTGAAAATTAAGAGTAGCAGAATGTTGCTAGCTTATGGATTTTTAAGAAAAATATTTGAAGTATTTGAAAAATACAAAACTCCAATTGATATGATCACAACATCGGAGGTTGCAGTGTCTGTGACAATCGATAGTGATGCACATTTAGGAGAGATCATTGCTGAGCTAAGTAATTTTGCATCTATTGAAGTAGAGAAAGATCAAACCATTGTTTCTATTGTTGGTAATGAAATTGCAAAAACGGATGCTATCTTAAAGAAATTATTTGATGCCATCAATGAAGTACCAGTAACGATGGTAAGCTATGGTGGAAGCCCTCATAACATTTCATTGTTATTGCCAAGTGCATTTAAAACTAAGACATTGCAATTAGTGAATAAAGGACTTTTTAATTTGTAGTGTTTTTTAAAACAATTTTCCATCGCTCTCAGCTGTGAATGACGCTAAAAATGACTCCGTTCATCTAAAATTGTGAACTCGCTTCGCTCAGACATGCACAATTTTTTAACGATGAACTTAAGTCATTTTCTTAACGCTATTCACAAATGTTCGCGAATAGAAAATGTTTAAAAAAAACAAACATAAAATTTTCATTTCAGCTAATAAAAAAGAGCCCTGATTCAATATCAGGGCTCTTTTAATATGTAACACTAGAAAAAATCAATTAAATAAACAATAACGCGTCACCATAGCTGAAGAAGCGGTATTTATCTTTGATCGCTTTTTTGTAAGCTTCCATAGCTAATTCATAACCAGCAAAAGCGCAAGTCATAATTAATAAACTGGTTTTTGGCAAGTGGAAGTTGGTTACTAAACTATCAGCGATATTAAAATTGTAAGGAGGGTGAATAAAGTGATTTGTCCAACCTTCTGCAGGCTTTAATAATCTTTGTGCAGTTACACTACTTTCCATTGCACGCATACCTGTTGTACCAATAGAACAAACACGACGACCATTTTCTTTAGCAGTATTGATAATGCGACAAGCCTCTTCATCAATTTTAAAATATTCAGCATCCATTTTATGTTTGCTCAAATCTTCTACTTCAATAGGACGGAAAGTACTTAAGCCAGTATGCAAGGTCACTTCTGCAAAACGTACACCAATAATTTCGGCACGCTTAATTAATTCTTTACTAAAGTGTAAACCTGCAGTAGGAGCAGCAACTGCACCTTCGTGCTTAGCATAAACTGTTTGGTATCTTTCTTTATCATCTTCATCAGGCTTGCGCTTAATGTATTTAGGTAATGGAGTTTCTCCTAAAAATTCTAACATTTTCTTAAAGCCTTCATCATCACCTTCCCATAAAAAACGAATGGTACGGCCACGGCTTGTTGTGTTATCAATAACCTCAGCTACTAATTCTTCGTTTTCTCCGAAGTATAATTTGTTTCCAACACGAATCTTTCTTGCGGGATCAACGATAACATCCCATAAACGGTTTGGCTTGTTCAATTCTCTCAACAAGAAAACTTCAATTTTAGCGCCTGTTTTTTCTTTACGGCCATACATTCTTGCAGGGAACACTTTTGTGTTATTTACTACAAAAACATCCTTGTCATCATAATACTCTAATAAATCAGAGAAATTACGGTTTTCCATGTGACCATTTTGACGGTTTACCACCATCAATCTACTGTCTTCTCTACGTTTTGTTGGGTACTGTGCGATCAGATTTAAAGGAAGATCGTACCTAAATTGTGAAAGTTTCATTTGTGTCTATGATTTTAAGATGATAGCCACATTAAGTTTACTACAGCCTTACGGGGCAGTTCGCTTCATGTTACGGCATGAAAATTTATGGACGCAAATGTACAACTTTAGCAGTAATTTTGTGTTAGAAGTATTTACCCTAAAAGTGCTGTTTTTTCGCAAAAACAAGTAAGTTTGCAAACAATTGTTAGTTTAAGAACTACTTGGTCTAAAACAATTAATTATGCTTAGAGCTAAATGGTGGAAGGTATTGTCATTTGTATTGTTATTGTACACCTGTACTTATGGTTTTTTAGTAAAGGTTCCCAAGTTGGATGATCGTATGAAGGAGTCCATTCGTAACTTCTTTTTCCATGTACCAATGTGGTTTGGCATGATGATTTTATTATTCGTTTCATTAGTATATGCAGTTAAATATTTACGCTCTGGCGATTTAATACATGATGTCTATTCTCATGCTTATGCTTCCATGGGTTTAGTATTTGGAACCCTTGGCATTATTACTGGGGCTATTTGGGCAAATTACCAATGGGGAAGTCCTTGGGTTGGTGATCCAAAACAAAATGGCGCTGCTATTGCCTTACTTATTTATTTTGCATACTTTGTTTTAAGAGGTAGTTTATTAGATACCGAAAAGCGCGCACGTTTATCTGCAGTGTATAATATTTTTTCTTTCTTTATGTTATTTCCTACACTCTGGATTTTGCCAAGACTTACAGAGTCATTACATCCAGGAGGACAGGGTAGTGAAGGTAATCCTGGTGTAAATGGGAAAGACATGACTGCAAGTATGCGTACCGTATTTTATCCAGCTGTAATAGGATGGACTTTATTAGGCGTTTGGATTAGTACCATTCGTATTCGTATTCAAATTTTGCAATTAAAAAAAGAAGGTCTTTTATAAATTTTAAATATCACCAACAAAATATTTTATATGTTCAACTTTTTAGAAACTCAAGTAGTGAATAATGAAAGCATCATGGTACAAAATGGTAAAATCTATTTAGTGATGACCATCGTTTCTATTATTTTAATCGGGTTATTTATTTATGTTGCAAGCATAGATAAAAAAGTAGCTCAATTAGAAAAAAAATAATTTATCAATTTTAAAATCGATTGTTATGTCAGATAATAAGGAATACAGTTTTTTTCAAAGTGTAGAGCGAAGTTTTGATAAGGCATCTAAATATACTAATTGGGAAACAGGTATTTTAGAACAAATAAAAGCTTGTAATAGTATATATAGCATGCGTTTTCCAGTAAAGATGGATGATGGACGTATTGAAGTTATTGAGGCTTACCGTGTGCAACACTCACAACATAAGTCACCATGTAAAGGAGGTATACGTTTTAGCATGGCAGTGAATCAGGATGAGGTAATGGCTTTGGCAGCTTTAATGACTTATAAATGTGCCATTGTGAATGTACCATTCGGAGGAGCAAAGGGTGGTATAAAAATTAGCCCTAGATCTTTAAGTCCTTATGAGTTAGAAAAAATCACAAGAAGATATACTTCGGAATTAGTGAAGAAAAACTTTATTGGTCCTGGTATTGATGTACCTGCTCCCGATTACGGTACTGGAGAAAGAGAAATGGCTTGGATTGTGGATACTTATCAATCTTTAAAGCCAGGGGAAATTGATGCTGCTGGTTGTGTTACTGGTAAACCAATTTCCTTAGGTGGCGTTAGAGGAAGAAAGGAAGCCACTGGATTGGGTGTATTTTATGGAGTAAGAGAGGTTTGTTTAATGCCGGATGTGATGGCGAAAGCAGGCTTAACAGTGGGTATTGAAAATAAAAATGTTATTGTACAAGGATTAGGTAATGTGGGATACTATACTGCAAAATTCTTTAGAGAACATGGCGCTAAAGTTATTGCTATCGCAGAATACGAAGGAGCTATTTATTGTAAGGATGGATTAAATGAAGAAGCAGTATTTCAACACCGTAAAGCAACTGGAAGTATTTTAAATTTCCCTGGTGCAACGAACATTGAAAAAAGTGCGGATGCTTTAGAAATGGAATGTGATATTTTAATTCCTGCAGCATTAGAGAATGTAATTGATGGTAATAACGCGCCAAATATTAAAGCAAAAATCATTGGCGAAGCAGCGAATGGTCCATTAACTCCCGAAGCCGATGATATTTTTGCAAAGAGAGGTATTTTAGTAATTCCAGATATGTATTTAAATGCTGGTGGAGTAACAGTTTCTTACTTTGAGTGGTTAAAGAATTTAAGCCACGTGCGTTATGGTAGATTAGAGAAAAGATTTACTGAAAATGCCAACTTGCATATCGTAAAACAAATTGAAGACCTTACAGGAAAGAAAGTAACTCAATCTGAAAAAGAAATTATCGCACATGGTCCAGATGAAATTGATTTAGTGCATAGTGGATTAGAAGAAACGATGATTACAGCAACTAGAGAAATTATGGAAATTTGGAATGCTAATCCATCCATACCTGATATGCGCACAGCTGCTTATGTTTGTGCAATTAATAAGGTAGGAACTTCGTATGCTGAATTGGGAATCTTCCCTTAATGGATTTGATTCAAATAATATTATAGATACTCGGGGAAATTTTGCAATGCATGCAGTTTCCCCGATTTTATTTGTGCACCAATTGTTTCATGGCCATTGCTAGCAAATAAATATTCGGCTTCAAGCACTTGCTGGTATTGATATAACTGCGAAATAGTTTTATCGTTAATTTGAACATTTGCCTCTTTACATTCAATAATCATCCAAGGTTTATCTTGTTTATAAATTAAGATGTCAAATCTTTTTGTGAGCTCGCCCAACTGAATTGATTTTTCAATTGCAATTAATGCACTCGGATAATTGCATGTTTGTACTAAATATTGTAAAATGTTTTGACGTACCCATTCTTCGGGAGTAAGGGAGACCCATTTTTTTCTTAATGGGTCGAATATTTGATCTCTTGCTTGATCTCCATTAGTGCCAGATTCGTTCTTGCGAATCTTAAAAGGATAGGATGGATAATGAATGGAGATCATATATTGTCCAATAAAATGTGTAATTTTATATATTAACTTCAAAGATACGCTTATGAAAACGAAAGAAGAAATTGTAAATAATTGGTTGCCTCGTTATACGGGAGCTAGTTTAGATCAATTTGGCAAGTATGTCTTATTGACCAATTTTAGTAATTATGTGAACATGTTTGCAGAGTGGAATGGTGTAGAAGTAATTGGGAAAAATCGTCCAATGCAATGTGCCACAGCCGAAGGTATCACCATCATTAATTTTGGGATGGGAAGCCCTGGTGCTGCTACCATTATGGATTTATTAACTGCTATTCAGCCTGAAGCAGTTTTGTTTTTAGGTAAATGTGGTGGGTTAAAAAAGAGAAATACCATTGGTGATTTAATCTTACCAATTGCAGCAATTAGAGGAGAGGGTACATCTAATGATTACTTCCCAGCTGAGGTTCCAGCCTTACCTGCATTCGCATTACAAAAAGCAATTTCAACAACCATACGTGATCATCAAGTAGACTATTGGACAGGAACAGTATATACTACTAACCGAAGAGTTTGGGAGCATGATGATGAATTTAAAGAATATCTTACTAAGCTTCGTGCATATGCGATTGACATGGAAACTGCTACAATTTTTACAGTTGGTTTTTACAATAAAATTCCAACAGGGGCATTATTATTAGTAAGTGATTCTCCGATGATTCCAGAAGGTGTGAAGACAGAGGCGAGTGATAGTAAAGTAACAGCAGAATTTGTGGAGCGTCATTTGAAAATTGGAATCGCTTCTTTAAAACAATTAATCAACAACGGTCAAACTGTGCGCCATTTGAAATTTTAATAATTTTATAAAATATAAATTATTAAAATTTCACCTCTTTTTTATAATAACGAAGACCAAAAAAACATACCTGTTTTTTTGTCTCGAAGCATAAGTAGTAAAAATCAATTAGATAAAAAACAATTAAAAAAATAATTTCTTATATTTTTTTAATTGTTTAATCTTTCCATAAAAATGGGAAGAGAATGTAGGCAAGTGCTATGATCATCAAATCAAATCCAAATAGTAGGCCTACAAGATTAAGCAAGCCATTTTGTACGATATCTGCAAATGCAATATTTGCAATGCGCATTAATAAAAGTATCTGAGGGATAATTAATGGAAACCCAAGAATAGCCATGATTGCAGAAGGCTGTTGTGCTTTAGCTGCAATCGCTGCAAGAAAACTAAATACAAGGCTTAGACTAATACCACCTAGGCAGCTAATTCCAAAAAATAATAAACTATGTTGTAATGGATTTCCGAGTAATAAAGTAAATAACAATAAACTTAATCCACTCATTAAAACCATTAAAATACTATTGTAGATAAGCTTTGATAAAATAAAATGAATAGGGCTCGAAATGGTATAAAAGTATAACATACGGCCACGACCTTCTTGTAAAAAACTTCTTGCTACAGCATTGATACAAATAAATAAAAGTATTACCCAGAACAAACTATTCCAAACCTTGTCATCAGGTTGCCCCATGCTTAAATAAATAACGAAAGTAGTAGAGGCAATGTATAACAGAATACCAAAAAAAGTATACTGTTGGCGAAACTCCAACAATAAGTCCTTTTTAAGTAATGTTAATATTGGATTTACTTGCTTGCGCATATTCTACATCTTGGTTCGTAATTATTTTTCTCTCCTAATACCACAGTGCCATCTTCCTCACTAGTTCGATAGGAAATATTTGCTAAATGACCACACTGTACACATATAGCATGCAACTTAGTAATAAAATCACCGATAGCTAATAATTGAGGCATTGGCCCAAATGGTTTACCTAAATAATCCATATCCAATCCAGCAACAATCACTCTTTTGCCCTGCATTGCTAATTGTTCAGCAACTCTAATGACATCTTCGTCAAAAAATTGAGCTTCATCAATACCAACTACTTCAGCATTTTCTGCTAATAATAAAATTTTACTTGAATGATCTACAGGAGTGGAGTGAATTGAATTTGCATCATGACTCACTACTTTATTTTGATCATATCGAGTATCCATTGCTGGTTTGTAGATTTCAACTTTAAGATTAGCAATTTTAGCACGTTTTAATCTTCTGATTAATTCTTCCGTTTTACCACTAAACATGCTACCGCAAATCACTTCGATAAATCCTCTTTTCTCTCCTCTAATATTTTGCTCTATAAACATCTTAAATCTTTAATTTTTTAATTTCATTGCGACCTTTTCTATCTTCCTCAAAAGTAAACAATCCTTAATTAAGACTTGTCTAATTGTATTATAATTTCTTTCATTGTTTTTTGCGTAGCTCCTGCATTGTTATTGATATAATCTCTGGCATTTTTGCAAATTTGATCGTAATGGCTTGTAGTTTGAATAAGTTCATTTACGTGCATCACAAATTCTGCTTCATTTTTAATGCTATAACCGCCTTTGTTATTTCTTAGTCCAATCGCTTCCTTGTATTTTGAGTCATTGCTTCCCCAAATAACGGGTTTGCCAAATGCTGCCGGTTCTAATACATTATGTACACCATCTTTGCCAAATCCTCCACCTACATAACTGATGTATGCATATTGGTATAAATTTCTTAATAATCCAATGCAGTCAATAATTAAAACAATTGGTCTTGTTTGTTTTTGATTGCCGGATAATAATTGAGTTAATGTAATTGAGGAAGGATAAATTCTTTTGCATGCTTCAATACTTTTTTCATCCACATGATGCGGCACAATGATCCAATTAAATTGATTAAAATGGGCTGTGGTTTTGAAAAGAATTGTATCATCTTCCTTCCAAGTACTTCCAGCAATTATGTTTTTATGATTACTTAATAATTGCATCCATTCAATAGTTTGGCTTGTGTTGGCAGTTTGTAAAACTCTATCAAAGCGGGTGTCGCCGCTCGTAAACAATCTTGTTCTATTTAATAATGGTGCTACTAAATCATAAATTTCATGATCCTGAACCAATATGCTTGAAAAAAGAGATAACATGTTTTTATAAAATCCGCCGTACCATTTAAAAAATATTTGATCTGGTCTAAAAATAGCAGAAGCTAAGATGCTTGGGATTTTTCTTGACTTTGCTTCATTTAAATAATTAAACCAAAACTCATATTTAATAAATAGAATTAGTTTGGGATTTACTTTATCTAAAAAGTCACTTGCATTTTGAGCACTGTCAAAAGGTAAGTAGGTTACAGCATCCACATTGGAATCATTTTTTCGGTGCAAATATCCAGATGGGGAAAAAAAAGTAACCCAAATTTTATACTGTGGGTATTTAATTTTTATTGCTTCAATAATAGGCAATCCTTGTTCAAATTCTCCATATGAGGCTGCGTGTAACCAGATAATTGGGTGTCCTTGTAGCTTAAGTCGATTAGCTTCAATCTCATTCCAAACATTAACTTGTCCAATGGTCCATTGTTTTGCCTTAGGGTTGAAAAAACCTAGCAATTTGGCAATTTTAGGATAGCAAAATAGGAATAGTTTATACAATAACATGGAAACGGGTTCTTGAGGCAAAAATCAGTCTTTTTATTGTAATTTTGCTAAAATTTATAGGATGCGAAAAATTCAGATGGTAGACACCAAAACGCAGTATTTGGCCATAAAGGATCAAGTGGATGCGGCAATTCATGAAGTTTTGGATTCAGCTGCCTATATTAATGGAAAGGCGGTCAAGGATTTCACTCAAAATTTAGCTACTTATTTGGGTGCAGAACACGTAATTCCTTGTGCCAATGGAACCGATGCTTTACAAATTGCTATGATGGCTTTGGACTTACAACCAGGGGACGAAGTAATCACTCCATCATTTACCTATATCGCTACCACTGAGGTAGTAGCATTGTTGAAATTGACACCCGTTTTTGTGGATGTGGATCCTGTAACTTATTGCATGGATATTGAAAGTTTGAAAAAAGCGATTACGCCAAAAACAAAAGCAATCGTTCCTGTTCATTTGTATGGTCAGGCTGCACCAATGGAAGATATTATGGCTATTGCTAAGGAACATAATATTTATGTGATTGAAGATAACGCACAAGCAATTGGTTGTGATTATACTTTTTCGGACGGAACAAAAAAGAAAACGGGTACGATTGGACATATAGGTGCAACATCATTTTATCCTAGTAAAAATTTAGGGGCATTTGGAGATGGAGGAGCGTTGTTTACAAATGACAAAGCACTTGCCACTAAAATGGCAATGATTGCCAATCATGGTCAGTCAGAAAGATATTATCATGATGTAGTAGGATGTAATTCAAGATTGGATTCAATTCAAGCAGCTATATTAAATATTAAATTGGCGCATTTAGATGAGTATAGCAAAGCAAGACAGGCTGTTGCTGAATATTACACAAATGCTTTTTCAAGCAATGCTCAAATTGTAATACCTGCTATTGGAAAGTATACTACGCATGTGTTTCATCAATATACTATGCAATTGAAAGGGGTAGATAGAGATGCATTTATTGCACATTTAGCTGCTAAGGAAATTCCTTGCATGATTTATTATCCTGTGCCGGGTCATTTGCAAAAAATGTTTAGTAATCAAGACAATAGTAAATTAGATTTACCAGTAACCAATGCATTAACACCATGTGTTTGTTCATTGCCAATTCATACCGAGATGGATACGGAACAATTGTCTTATATTGTAGAAGGAGTTAACTCTTTTTTTAATTAAAAAAATAATTAATGAAAATAGCAGTAGTAGGCACGGGCTATGTTGGGTTAGTAACAGGAACTTGTTTCGCGGAGACAGGTAACAAAGTTACATGCGTGGATATTGATAAAGCGAAGGTGGAAAAATTAGCCAGCGGACAAATTACTATTTACGAACCTGGCTTAGAGAAGATATTTTTAAGAAACATAAAAGAAAGCCGTTTAAAATTCACCACTCAATTAGAAGAAGCTATTGAAGATGCGGAGATTATATTTTTAGCATTGCCAACACCTCCGGGCGCAGATGGAAGTGCGGATTTAAAATATGTTTTGGGTGTTGCGGATCATTTAGGAAAGATATTAAAGGGCTATAAAGTAATTGTCAATAAGAGCACGGTGCCAGTGGGTACTGCGGATAAAGTAAGTGCAGCGATTGCTGCTAACTATAAAGGGGAGTATGATGTGGTAAGCAACCCTGAGTTTTTAAGAGAGGGCGTGGCAGTGGATGATTTTATGAAACCCGACAGAGTAGTAGTAGGAACTAGATCGGAGAGCGCTAAAAAATTAATGAGTGATTTATATGCACCATTTGTAAGACAGGGTAACCCTGTGATTTTTATGGATGAGCGTAGTTCGGAGTTAACGAAGTACGCGGCCAACAGTTTCCTTGCAACCAAGATTTCATTTATGAACGAGATCGCACAATTGTGTGAGCGTATGGGAGCCGATGTGGATATGGTGCGAAGAGGCATTGGATCAGACGACAGAATCGGCAAACGTTTTTTATTCCCAGGCATTGGATATGGAGGATCTTGTTTCCCTAAAGATGTACAAGCATTAATCATGTCATCGGATGAAGTGAACTATGAGTTTGAGATTTTAAAAGCCGTTGAAAAAGTAAACGCTTTACAAAAATTACATTTGGTTCAAAAGATAAAGGCTTATTTTAAAAACGATTTACAAGGCAAGCATTTTGCATTATGGGGATTGGCATTTAAACCTAATACCGATGATATCAGAGAAGCACCAGCATTGGCAATCATAGATGCTTTAACAAGTGCAGGTGCTACGGTTACGGCTTACGACCCTGAAGCGATGCCTAATGTAAAAGCACAAATAAAAGATAGAATTAAGTTTGCTGAAAATCAATATGAGGCTTTAGAAGGTGCAGCTGCACTCATTATCGCTACCGAGTGGAGTGAATTTAGAACCCCTGATTTTGAGCAAATGGATCAGCAGTTAAAAAGCAACAAAATTATATTTGACGGAAGAAATTTATTTGATGTAAACAAGATGAAGGAGTTGGGCTATCATTATGAAAGTATTGGTAGAGCAAACGCTTAAAAACAAATCATGAGCCAAAAAAGAATATTAATTACAGGAGCAGCCGGATTTTTAGGATCGCATTTAAGTGATCGCTTTATCAATGAAGGTTACTATGTAATTGCGATGGATAATTTAATTACAGGTGACTTACAAAATATTGCACACTTAAGATCCAACCCCAATTTTGAGTTTATACATCATGATGTAACCAAGTATATTGAGATTGAAGGAAGCCTTGATTATATTTTACATTTTGCATCTCCAGCGAGTCCAATAGATTATTTAAAAATCCCTATCCAAACTTTAAAAGTGGGAGCGATGGGTACGCATAATTGTTTGGGACTTGCCAAAGCAAAAGGTGCAAGAATTTTAGTGGCAAGTACAAGTGAGGTGTATGGTGATCCGTTGGTACATCCTCAAACCGAGGAGTACTGGGGCAATGTAAACCCGGTGGGTCCAAGAGGGGTGTATGATGAAGCAAAGCGTTATATGGAAAGCATCACGATGGCTTATCATACCTTCCATCATGTTGAAACAAGAATCATCAGAATCTTTAATACTTATGGTCCAAGAATGCGCCTGAATGATGGTAGAGCATTGCCTGCATTTATTGGTCAAGCATTAAGAGGTGAGGATATGACGGTGTTTGGTGATGGTTCACAAACAAGAAGCTTTTGCTATGTGGATGATTTAGTAGAAGGTATTTATAGATTATTATTAAGTGACTACGCAAGTCCTGTGAATATTGGTAACCCGAATGAAATTAGTTTAAAGGATTTTGCCGAAGAGGTGTTAAAGTTAACGGGTTCAACGGTGAAGATTGTTTACAAGGATTTACCAGTAGACGATCCAAAGCAAAGACAGCCAGATATCACAAAAGCAAAAACCATTTTAGGATGGGAACCAAAAGTAGATCGTGCGGAAGGTTTAAAGAGAACCTACGATTACTTTAAAGCTTTACCACCAAGCGAATGGACTAAGCTTCCAAAAGAATTTACTTCTAAATAAATTATTCAATCCATCAATTTTAAATGAAGCAAGTGGCAATTCATAAAGTTTTAGTTACAGGGGCAAATGGTCAATTAGGATGGGAGTTGGCACAAGCTTCCAAATCATTTCCTCAATTTGAGTTTGTATTTGTAGACAGAAATGCAATGGATTTATCCAATCCTGCTGAATTAGAAGGCATCGTAACTTTATTTGCACCAGATGCAATCATCAACACTGCGGCCTATACTGCGGTAGATAAAGCGGAGACAGAAACAGCATTAGCGCATACCATTAATGCAGAAGCAGTTGCAACATTAGCGCTTATCGCAAAGCAAAAAAATATTCCGTTGATTACTTATTCGACTGATTATGTTTTTAACGGTAATGCTACAAGTCCTTATTTAACGGACACTGCAATTGAGCCCGTAAACTTTTATGGTAAAACAAAGGCTGATGGTGAATTATTAGCAACTAAAGCGAATCCAGACACCATTATCATAAGAACCTCTTGGGTATTTAGCAGTCATGGCAACAATTTTGTAAAAACAATGATGCGCTTAATGAAGGAGCGTGATGCACTTAATATTGTAGGTGATCAAAAGGGGAGGCCCACGTTTGCTAAAGATTTAGCGTTAGCAACAATCAATATTTTAGAAGCATTTAATGCGGGTAAAACTTTAAAAGGAATTTATCATTATGCAAATGCAGGAGAAACTACCTGGTTTGGATTTGCAGAAAAAATAAAGGCATTAGCCAATTTAGAATGTGATTTAACTGCTATCACATCAGATAAATTTCCAACCCCAGCAAAGCGTCCAGCTTATTCTGTTTTAGATACGCATAAGATTGAAAAAGATTTGGGTATTGAAATTCCAAGTTGGGAGTCTGCATTAGCGCAGTGTATTCATCAATTGAACAACGCTTAATGACAAAAGAAGCCCTTTTAAAAGACTTGCACAATGATACTTATGTGATGATTAAACCATCACCCTTGCATGGTATTGGGGTTTTTGCCATTAGAGATATTCCAAAAGGAACTAGAGATATATTTTCACAAGGCGTAGGGGAATGGATTAAATTATCAATAGTCGAAGTGGAAGCATTGCCAAAACATTCAAGGGATTTAGTAGAAAATCATTGTTTGTTTGACGAGGATTATTACTATGTACCTGACTATGGGTTTAAGCTAGTGGATCTTGTTATTTATTTAAATCACTCTGATACTCCAAATGTAGTTTCTGTCAATGAGGGAGAATTCTTTGAAGCCATTGTAGACATTCAATCAGGAGAGGAGTTGCTTGTAGATTATGGCACTATTGTTGACAGTCGAGAATAGAAATCAAAACTGATTTACCTCATTTATTACTAGCTATTTTACTAATTAGAATCATTGTTGCATACTTGAATTCATTGGAACTTTATTAAAAGTTTAGCTATGAAAAACAAAGTATTTATTGCAGTGGATTTAAGTGAGCAATCTGCACTCATAATTCATAAAGGCATAGAGTTTGCAAAAAAGATGGACGGTTCAATTATTATTTGTACCATCATACCAATTTACATTGACTATTTGCAATCCGAGATGGCACTAATCCCAACTCAGTGGGACGAAATATATAATACTCAAAAAACACATGCATTGAATGAGTTAAAAAAGATTCAAGCAAAACATGCTGATATGGAAATTGATTTATCGGTGGAAGTGGGTAATCCAAAATTTGATATTTTAGAAAAAGCAAATCAATTAAAAGCAACTTATATTGTGGTGGGCACTCATGGCAGAACTGGACTTTCTCATACAGTATTGGGGAGTACTGCAGAATATATTATCCGACATGCTACAGTACCGGTATTAGTGGTGCCAATGGATAGAAGTGAGCACTAATTTTTTATAATTGAATTTAATCTTTTTCCAAATTTTAATTCAATTAAATATTGAGTACCCCAAGAATAAATTACTAATATTGCAAGAAGTAATATGACGCAGGTGGTTTGCTGCAAAACACCATTTCCTAAATGAATCCATTTGTACAATTTAGGAATACCAAAACCAATAATAAAAGCTTGATTCAAATATACGGAGTAAGATATTTTTCCTAAAAACTGTAACGGACTTGTTGATAAAATATTGCTAATAGTCCCTTGTGTATTAGTCAATATAAAAATGGCGATAGCAAAAGTGATTGGCACAAGAAATTGAATACTCAAGATTACTATAATATTTTTCGAATTGTTATGATATAGCAAATACATAAGCACTATTACTATTAGACAAATGAACCATTCATAATAGTTGGGGAGCTTTATATTTTTTTGTGCAAGTTTAAAAATTAAATATCCTAAATTAAAACATGCGAGAC
>DAIUEC010000033.1:0-23132 GCA_036845345.1 Sediminibacterium sp. | reverse complement strand
AACACTCTACTAATTTAGACTATATTTTGTCCACTTTATGCTGACGATTTACACAACATCCGTAAATGTGTCGGGAGATATCACTGCAAAAAGATTTAAATTAACAATGCCAACAGCGATCACTGCTGCAGCAACTACCACTATTGATTTAAGCACTGGAAATGTATTCACTGTAAATATGGGATTAAACATAACCACACTTACCCTTACCAATCCAGTGGTGGGTACTTATTTAATAAAATTTGTGCAAGATGCAACGGGTACGCGTGATGTTAGTTTTCCTACAGCGTGGAAATGGGCGGGAGGCGTGATTCCAAGTTTAACGAATACTGCAAATAAATTAGACATTGTAACATTAATATATGATGGCACTACTTACTATACAACCATTGTTCAAAATTTTTAAAATGAAAAAGTATCTAACAATAATTTGGCTTTTATTTTTTATTCCTTTTTTTAGTTTTGCGCAAGTAGTACCTCAAGGTTATTTAATCGGACCTCAGACGATTGGCGGACAGGTTTGGTCGCTTGTTAATTTATCAAGTTCTGTTTTTCAAGACGGAACTTCCATTCCTTATTATACTTCCGCTTCCGCATTTGCAGGATTAACAACACCCGCTTCCTGTTCGGTAGGATTTAATGCTGCCAACGATGCTATTTATGGAAGGTTGTATAATTGGTATGCAGTAACGGATACTCGAAACGTTTGTTTAGTAGGTTGGCATGTACCAAATAATGCAGATTTTGCTACTTTAAATACTACGATTGGAGGCACAGGGAACGGAAATAAATTAAAAGCAATTGGATATACTTATTGGAGTAATGGAGGTGGTACAGATAGTTATAATTTTAAAGCGATTGGTACAGGTTATATGGGATCATCTAGTTATAGTCACTTAAGCCAATCCACTTACTTTTGGACCATTAATGAAGTGTCATCAGGTTCAGGCAATGCATACACATGGTCGCTGTTGGATGGCCCCACTTCACTTGCACAAAGTGCACAAGGAAAAATTGGAGGCTTCTCCGTAAGATGTATTCACGATTAATTCTGCTTTGGGGCTTTGCTTAAAACAGGAGTTGGCTTTAAAATAGGTTGCAACACTTTTAATTTTCCGTCAATTGTATTTTCATCATATTGCAATCCTAAAATGGAGGCTACTAATGGATATACATTTACGTTTTCAAAGTCATCAATATATAATCCATTTTTTATAGCTGGTCCCCATGCCATAAATGTGGCGCGCATATCTTCAACATGATTATCAAAACCATGTTTGCCTGGTGTTGTTTTTCGTGTAGAAAAATTAAACACCTTTGGTAAAATTGGGGTCACTATTAAATCGCCTAAACGATTGTATTTATCATCACTCTTTTTTGAATGCCAATAGTCGGGGGTTTCATCTAGTTTATAAACGCTAATTGAAGTATCTTTCTTTAATGCATCATAGGTGCTTTGTATTTTAGAAACATCTTTTGCATATAAATGAATTAATGCATCACCCCAAGGCACTCTGAATGTTGCAGTGTCAATAGCTTTAGGCATGCTTAGTGTATTGTCATTATCTACTTTAGTCATTCCATGATCAGATACAAAAATATAATTGATAGGTAGGTTTAAAGTAGCTAATTCAGTTTGTAAAGCATTTACGCTACTGTCAATTAGTTGAACAGCCTCCTCAACATGTTTATCATTAGGTCCAAAGGTGTGTGCCTCATGATCCACTTGAGGAAAATAAAAAGTAATCATATGCGGTCGTAAATCCTCAGGCAAGATTAACCAATCTTTTACGGCTTTAATTCTACCTTTCATATCTATCTTTTCATTGTAGACATAATAGTAAGTTGGTCTTGTATTTTGTATATCCGCTTCAGAACCTACCCAATAAAAGCTGGCAGATAACATTTTTTGTTTTTCAGCCAATACCCATAATGGGGTGCCTCCATACCATTTTCCATCTTGCACCATTTTGGGATTGCCCATGCGATATTCTAATCCACTCGCTTTATCAAAATAAGTATTGTCCACTAATCCATGATGAGAAGGATACATCCCTGTAACAATCGAGTAGTGATTGGGAAATGTTAAGGAGGGAAAAGAAGGGGTCATGAATTTGGCACGCACTCCTTTTTGGGAGATAGATTTTAAAAATTTAGCATCATATAATTCTGTGAAATCAGCCCTAAACCCATCTGCAGAAATTAAAATCACATAAGGTTTATTGTATTGACTCTTATCATTCCTTCTTCCTTCAATTACTTTTTGAGTCGTGTCTTGTGCCAATGAACTATTCACTAATACCAACGCAATTAAAACACTAACTAATTGATAAATTATTTTTTTCATGCTGTTTTATATAAATACTTAATAAAATTGTTATGATGCCAACTGTTATTCCTCCAGCAACATCCAAAGGAAAATGTTGGCCTAAATAAACTCTTGAATATCCACAAGCAATCGCGTAAAGTGCTCCAATTGCTAGCACTGATTTTTTGGGAAATAAATACACCGTTAATAAAAACAAAGTAAATGCAGTAGCAGTATGACCAGAAGGGAAACTATTCCATAAATGCATTTCAACGCCTTGCACAGTATGTATTTGTTCATGTGGAATACCGCTCGCCATGGGTCTACTTACTTTGTCCCAAATAAAGTTTTTAGGAATTTGAGTAAGTAGGGTAGATATTAAAAAATTTAATAAAATAAGTAGTGCATCCTTTTTAAACCATCCAAATACTACCATAAAATAAGGGATCCAGATCCATCCTTCGGCTAAATAGCTGCAGCCATTAAAAAACAAGTCTGCTCCTTTACCTAAGTCATTGTTTAGCCATAAAAATACCGTTTCTCTCCCAACCGAAATACTCATTATGTATAGCGTAATAGCCATAAATATGCTCAAGGCAATTGCTAATGTAAAGATTTTGCTATTAATTGAATACATACTTAGGAAAAGGGCTTAAACTTTGTAAAAATAAGCAATGTTTATAGCTTATAGTCAACTAATTAATTAATTCGTTGTTATATCTTTACGATTAACCATGAGCAAAGACAAAGATCAAATAAAAGTAATAGGTGCCAGGGAGCACAATTTGAAGAATTTTGATATTTCTATACCTAAAAACCAATTAGTTGTTTTTACTGGGGTGAGTGGAAGTGGGAAGTCTTCTTTGGCTTTTGACACCCTATATAATGAAGGTCAGCGTAGGTATATGGAAAGTTTTAGTGCTTATGCTAGGCAATTTATGGGTGATATGGAGCGTCCGGACGTAGACCAAATTACAGGTCTTTCTCCCGTAATTTCTATTGAGCAAAAAACGACTAATAAAAATCCAAGGTCAACGGTTGGAACTGTGACCGAATTGTATGACTTTTTAAGACTTTTATTTGCGCGTATCGGAAAGGCATACAGTTACAATACGGGCAAGCCGATGGTTAAGTTTTCTGAAGCCGAAATTGTTCAAAATATATTTACACAGTTTAAGGATAAGAAAATTAATTTGTTAGCACCGGTAGTGCGCGGAAGAAAAGGACATTATCGTGAATTGTTTGAAGAAATAAGAAAAAAAGGATTTGTTAAAGCAAGAGTAGATGGTGAGATTATTGAATTAAGGCCTAAGTTTCAAGTGGATCGTTATAAGATACATGATATTGAAATTGTAGTGGATAGAATTCCTGTTACCGATGCAATGAAAACAAGATTAGGAGAGAGTGTGGCGCAGTGTTTGAAAATGGGAAATGATTTGATGTTTTTATTGGAAGAGGGTAAAACTAAAGTGGTGCAATTTTCCAAGCAATTAATGTGTGAAGCAACTGGATTAAGTTATGAAGAGCCTTCCCCCAATAGTTTCTCTTTTAATTCTCCTTATGGTGCTTGCCCAGTATGTAAAGGATTGGGTAATGTATATGCCATTGATTTAAACTTAATCATGCCTGATAAAAGTTTAAGTGTAAATGCCGGTGGTATTGTACCATTAGGAGAAGCTAGAGAAGCAAGTGTGTTTACTCAAGTCAAACAATTTGCAAGAAAGCATAAAATTAGTTTAGACAAAGCTTTAAAGGATTTGCCTCAGGAACAATTAGATTTATTGTTGTTCGGAGATAAGAATATCACCAGCAGTTTGGATTTGGATTTAAATGATGAAGATATTCCAGATACCTATACCGGAAGTTATGAAGGGATTGTGTCCATGTTAAAGCGTTGGTTTACTTCCTCACAAAGCACAGATCATTTAAAAGGATGGGTAGAGAGTTTTATGGAATTAAATACCTGTTCGGCATGTAATGGTGCTAAGTTGAGAAAAGAAAGTTTATGGTTTAAAGTAAATGAACAAAATATTGCAGCATTAAATGATATGCATTTGGATGATTTGCAAAAATGGTTCTTAGCACTTCCTAAAAAATTAGATAAAAAAGACACTCAAATTGCAACTGGTATTTTAAAGGAAATAGATGATCGAATTTCATTTTTAATGAATGTAGGATTGTCTTATTTGTCATTAAGCAGGCCTTCCAAATCATTGAGTGGTGGAGAGTCGCAGCGTATTCGTTTGGCCACTCAAATTGGATCTCAATTACAAGGCATCACTTATATTTTAGATGAGCCAAGTATTGGTTTGCATCAAAGAGACAATCAAAGATTAATTACTGCTTTAAAACAGTTAAGAGATATTGGTAATTCGGTTTTAGTGGTAGAACACGATAAGGATATCATGATGGCATCGGATTATTTAGTAGATATTGGTCCTCGTGCAGGTATTCACGGAGGTCATATTGTTGCCGAGGGTACTCCTAAAGAAATATTAAAACTAAAATCGGAGACGGCTTTGTATTTGGCAGGGAAAAAAATGATTGATGTTCCTGTAGAACGTAGAAAAGGAAATGGAAAATCAATTGTCATAAAAGGGGCCACAGGAAATACTTTGTGTAAAGTGGATTGCGAATTTCCATTGGGTAAATTTATAGTGGTGTCGGGCGTGAGTGGTAGTGGAAAATCTACCTTAATTAATGAAACACTTTATCCTATTTTATCTCAATATTGTTACCATAGTAAAACCAAACCTATGCCGTATAGCAAAGTGACTGGTTTGGAATATATTGACAAAGTAATTGAGATTGATCAGTCTCCCATTGGGCGTACACCAAGAAGTAATCCTGCAACTTATTGTGGGTTCTTTACGGATATTAGAACATTATTTGCCTCTGTTCCAGAAGCAAAGATTAGAGGGTACCAAGCAGGTCGTTTTTCATTCAATGTTAAAGGCGGAAGATGTGAGGTTTGTGAGGGAGGAGGAATGCGCGTAATTGAAATGAATTTCTTACCAGATGTATATGTGCATTGTGAAAAATGTGCTGGTAAAAGATATAATCGTGAAACCTTAGAAATCAGGTACAAAGGAAAGTCAATTAGTGATGTATTAAATATGACGGTGGAAGAAGCTTGTGAATTTTTCCAAGCAGTACCTTTTATTTATCGTAAAGTGAAAGTGTTACAGGAAGTGGGTTTAGGTTATATCACATTAGGGCAATCCGCGGTAACCCTGAGTGGTGGTGAAGCGCAGCGCGTAAAATTAGCTACAGAGTTAGGTAAAAAAGATACCGGAAAAACATTTTATATTTTAGATGAACCTACTACTGGTTTACATTTTCAAGATATCAAATTATTGATTGGGGTTTTGGATAGATTGGTAGAAAGAGGCAATACGGTATTAGTGATTGAACACAATATGGATGTCATTAAAGTGGCTGATCATATCATTGATCTAGGACCGGAAGGTGGAAGTGGAGGAGGAGTGATTCAATTTACAGGCACACCGGAAGAGATGATTAAAAAATCAAAATCTCATACCGCAAAGTATTTGGAGATTGAAATGAAAGATTAAGCTTTTATTGCTGAAATTATTATTTGCGGATCATCGGGATATGTTCAATATCATCCTCATAATACATTTCACCTGATTGTTCGAAACCCTGTTCGTTGTAAAACTTTTTTAAATAAAGTTGAGCCCCAATTTTAATCGCATGTTTCCCAAATAGTCGCTCGCATTCTGCAATGGAATATTGCATTAATGCCTTGCCGGCACCAACGCCTCTGTATTTTGGAGAACCCACTACACGGCCAATACTTTGGTAACCAGGATAGCTTTGATCTACATCAAATAATCTAGTGGATACAACTAAATCTTCTCCAATCCAGCCCATGGTATGGTATGCTTTTTGGTCATTGTTATCCATGTCCAAAAACACACAATTTTGTTCAACCACAAATACCTCACTACGTAATCTAAGAATGGCATAAAGCTCATCAACAGTGAGTTCGGAGAAGTGTTTGGTGCTCCATTGTATTGCTGGGTTACTTGACATATTCCCAAAATTAAGACTTTGTTCAAACTCTTTGCTATTATTGATGGCAATCCCAATATATTTTCGCAATTTTGCCCAAATTATTCACTCCCATGACTAAAAAAGTAGCCATTATTGGTGCTGGTCCTGCTGGCTTAACCGCAGCATATTTATTAGGTAAGGCGCAGCAAGAGGTAACAGTATTTGAAAAAGATCCTCAATATGTTGGAGGTATTTCAAGAACTGAATCTTACAAAGGATACCATTTTGACATTGGTGGTCACCGCTTTTTTTCAAAGTCAAAAGAAGTGGAAGATTTTTGGACTGAAATTTTAGCAGATGAATTATTAGAGCGTCCAAGAAGCTCTCGTATTTTTTATAATAAAAAGTTTTTTGCATATCCATTAGCCGCGTTTGAAGCATTGATGAAACTAGGCATCTTTGAAAGCTTCTTATGTGTGATGAGTTATTTAAATGCAAAATTATTTCCGGTAAAAGATCCTCAAAATTTTGAAGACTGGGTAACTAATCAATTTGGTAAACGTTTATTTAATATTTTCTTTAAAACTTATACCGAAAAAGTATGGGGTATTCCATGTAAAGAAATTTCTGCGGACTGGGCTGCACAAAGAATTAAAGGATTGTCTTTAAGCAGTGCGGTATGGAATGCGTTATTTAAACCAAGTGGTAAAAAGAGCAAGGGAGATGTTATTAAAACTTTAATTGACTCTTTCCGTTATCCAAAGCGTGGCCCAGGTATGATGTGGGAAGAGTGTGTGGTGAAAAGTAAAGCATTAGGGGTTAAAATTGAAATGAACACGGGTGTCAATAAAATTGAACGTTTACAAACAGGTACTTGGAATGTACACACTAGCAATGGTACTATTTTGGAAGGATTTGATTATGTATTGTCTTCTGCGCCAATGAGAGAATTAATTCCTGCAGTAGCTCCAGCATTTTCACCTGCAGCTTTACACGCAGCTAGTGAATTAAAGTATAGAGACTTTTTAACTGTAGTATTAATTTGTAAAGATCAAGATGCGTTTAACGATAACTGGATTTATATTCACGAACCAAATGTAAAAGTGGGTCGTATACAAAACTTTAAATCATGGAGTCCATATATGGTTCCAGATCCTGAAATGGCTTGTTATGGATTAGAGTATTTCTGTTTTGAAGGCGATGGATTATGGACTAGTAGCAATGAAGAATTAATTGCATTGGGTACCAAAGAGATTGATCAAATTGGATTGACAAAACCTTCGGCAGTAGTAGATGGATATGTAGTAAGACAACCAAAAGCTTATCCAGTGTATGATCATGATTATAAGGATCATTTAAATACCATTAGAGAAGCATTAAAAGCATATAAAGGCTTATACTTAGTTGGCCGTAATGGTATGCATAAATACAATAACCAAGATCATAGTATGATGACTGCTATGTTGGCTGCCAAGAACATTATTGCAGGCACAGAAGTGTATGATTTATGGGATGTAAATGAGGACGCTGAATACCATGAGGGGGGTGATCGTGGTGCCGCTGCAGGCATTGTAGGCCGCGCCGTTCCAGAAAAAATTAGCTAGTCATCCCAAAATAGTTGACTAATATCCATACTTTCCACGCCAGCGCTCATGCAGGAACTTTTTTAGTTCTTCCTCTCTTGCATTCTTTTGTGGCGTGTAAAAAGTGGTACCCTTAATTTCATCGGGTAGATATTCTTGTTCAAGGAAATTGTTTTCTCCTAAATGGGAGTATTGATAATCCTTTCCATAATTCATGTCCTTCATTAATTTGGTAGGTGCATTGCGTAAATGTAAGGGCACTGGAAGGTTACCTGTTTTTTGAACCATCGCGAGTCCGTTGGCAATGGCTTCATAGGATGCATTGCTTTTTGCGGAACTTGCTAAATAAATAGCACATTGGGAAAGTATGATTCTGCTTTCTGGATAGCCAATTTTATTGACTGCATCAAAGCAGTTGTTAGCAAGCAACAAAGCATTCGGGTTGGCATTGCCAATATCTTCACTTGCAAAAATGAGCATTCTTCTTGCAATGAATTTTACATCCTCACCGCCGGCAATCATTCGAGATAACCAATAAATAGCGCCATTGGGATCTGAGCCGCGCATGCTTTTTATAAAGGCAGAAATGATATCATAATGTTGCTCCCCATTTTTATCATACAAAGCAATATTGGTTTGTGCCACTTGCATCACCCAATCGTCTGTTAATATAAGTGGGGCATTTACTTTATTGGTGCCAATTAGTGCTTCCACCGAAAGTTCAAGAAGGTTTAATAACTTTCTTCCATCCCCACCACTTAATTGAAACAAGGCTTCTGTTTCCTTCAATTCAATTTTATTATTTTTAAAAAGTGGATCCTTCTCAACTGCTTGCTGTACTAATTTATTTAAGCCATCCTTGTCTAATGCTTTTAAGATAAAAACCTGACACCTGCTTAGCAAGGCACTGTTAACTTCGAAGCTTGGATTTTCGGTAGTGGCTCCAATTAAAGTGATAATACCTTTTTCAACCGCACCTAATAATGCATCTTGTTGTCCTTTATTGAATCGGTGTATCTCGTCAATAAATACAATGGCACCGCCAATTGATTTTGCTTCATCAATAACTTCTCTTAATTCTTTAACCCCACTACTAATGGCACTTAATTGAAAATAGGCACTGTTAAATGTAGTAGCAATAATATTAGCCAATGTAGTTTTCCCAACACCAGGAGGGCCCCATAAAATCATTGAAGGCACTTTTCCTTTTTGAATTGCGTTTTGCAAAACACTGTTGTTTCCAGAAAGATGTTCCTGTCCAACTAAGTCGGTTAGGGTTTGAGGTCTTAATCTTTCGGCTAAAGGGATGGCCTGATTCATTGTATAAATTTAAGCATTTGCTACAATGTTTCTTCGAATAGGTAGCTGTATTGCTTTAAATATCTTAGGGTTAATATAACATGTGGGATTCCTGCAATACCAGTAATCAATAAAACAGCAGATACTTTTTTGGTCACAGAAACCAATAAGTTCATATTAAAATCGGTAGGAATACCGGGAGTTACTTTTGCTTTTTCTTCGATGAACTGTAAAAGTTTAGCATCACTTGTTGCCAAAATACTCAATCCATTTAATAAAAATAAAGTACAAAGTATTAGAGAAACAATCGCATTCACTTTTATCCAATCCTTTGATTTTGATGAAAAAGATTGTTCGCTTAATATTCCTTTTTTATAAAATCGATGACTTAAAAATATATATACTACCAATGAAGCAATGGCGAAAACAAAAATCAATGCTTCAGGGTTAGCAAGTGCCGATAATAAAAACAGGGTATCAAAAAAACCAAATATATAAGCGATAGGTAATAATACATAACCTAATACCTGGTATATTTTTAAGCTATTGGGCATTTGATTATTTCAAGTTTAATTTAATATGCAATTCTTCAAATTGCTTTTCATCAATGCTGCTAGGCGCGTCTAACATAACATCGCGTCCACTATTGTTTTTAGGGAAGGCAATAAAGTCTCTGATGCTTTCGCTGCCACCCAATAAAGCGCACAAGCGATCAAAGCCAAATGCAATACCACCGTGAGGAGGTGCTCCGTATTCAAATGCACCTAATAAGAAACCAAATTTATGTTGTGCTTCTGCTGGAGACATGCCTAAAGCAGCAAACATTTTTTCTTGTAAGTTTCTTTGGAAGATACGAATGGATCCACCGCCAATTTCATTACCATTTAACACCATATCATAAGCATTCGCCTTGATATTAGCGTAAGGATGTTCTAAATATTTTGCAGCGTCTTTAATTTCAGGCGCGTTGTTAATCATAATATCAATATGATCCGGATTAGGGGAAGTGAATGGATGGTGTCTTGCTACCCATCGGTTGCCTTCTTCATCATATTCAAATAATGGGAAGTCTAATACCCACAATAATTTAAATTCATCTTCTTTTCTAAATCCTAATTGCTTGCCTAATTCCAAACGCAATTCGCTAATCGCTTTTCTTGTTCTTTCTTCGGCACCCGCTAATATTAAAACTAAATCACCCGCTTTTGCATTGGCTGCAGTAGCGATGGCTTTTAATTTATCTTCAGCGTAAAATTTATCTACACTACTTTTAAAACTTCCATCTGCATTACACTTGATAAATACCAAGCCCTTCATGCCAATTTGAGGACGCTTTACCCACTCAGTTAATTCATCAGTTTGTTTACGCGTAAATTCGCTACATCCTGGAGCAGCAATGGCAATAACAGTTTCAGCTTCATCAAATACTTTAAAGTCAACACCATTAATTAATACTGCATTATCCGACTTGTCAGAAAATACATGGGCAGGCTTTTTTAAATTACACAATTCCATGCCAAAGCGAATATCTGGTTTGTCGTTACCATAATTCCACATAGCATCTTCCCAAGTCATTCTTTGTACTGTCTCGGTGTAATCTATATTCTTAACGTCTTTAAATATGCTCTTGATTAAACCTTCAAACATATTTAAAATGTCTTCTTGTTCTACAAAGCTCATTTCACAGTCAATCTGCGTAAATTCTGGTTGACGATCTGCTCTTAAATCCTCGTCTCTAAAACATTTTACAATTTGATAGTAGCGGTCGTAACCACTTACCATTAATAATTGTTTAAAGGTTTGAGGAGATTGAGGTAGCGCATAAAATTCTCCCGCATTCATACGGCTTGGTACCACAAAGTCACGTGCACCCTCGGGGGTAGACTTAATTAAAAAAGGAGTTTCAATATCCATGAATCCTTTTTCATGTAAATAATTTCTTGTGGCTCTGTTTACACTATATCTTAATTCTAAATTCTTTTTAACAGCATTTCTTCTTAAATCTAAGAAACGATATTTCATTCTTATATCATCACCACCATCAGTGTCATCTTGAATTGTAAATGGAGGAACGATGGAAGCGTTTAATATTTTAAACTCAGTTGCTTTAATTTCAATTTCACCTGTTGGGATATTGGCGTTTTTATTGGATCGCTCGATCACAGTTCCCTTTACTTGCAAAACAAATTCACGACCAAGGGGTTGTGCATCTAGTTGCGCTTGTAGTTCTTCACCCAATAATAACTGTGTGATGCCATAACGATCTCTAAGGTCTACAAATGTAATGGCGCCAAATTTACGAATGGTTTGCACCCATCCAGCTAGGGTTACATTTTGACCTACAGATTGGATATTCAATTCTCCACAATGGTGTGTACGATACATAAGAAACTATTGAAATATGAATGAGCTGCAAATATAGCCCAATTCCTAGAAAAACCCCATCTTTGCGCTATGGTAGCACCCGAGATTTCCCTAAAAACAAGGCGTATTATCCTCTCAGGATATTTCTTTCTAACTGGTATTTGTTTTTCAAGCTGGGCAAGTAGAATTCCTGACATTAAAATGCACTTAGGATTGAGTGATGGCGCTTTTGGAGGTTTACTATTTTTTTTACCAATTGGTTCCTTCTTAGGTATCCCAATTTCGGGGAGTTTAACGGCAAAGCATGGTAGTAAAAAAATTGTGTCCATTGCTGCCTTAATTTATCCAATTGCATTAATCAGTTTAGGGCTTGCCAATAACACAACTATTTTAGCAATTTGTTTGTTTCTTTTTGGGATGACGGGTAATTTATTTAATGTGTCTGTCAATACACAAGCGGCTAATCTTTCTAAATTATTTGATAAAAGCATTACTTCTACTTTTCATGGATTTTGGAGTTTGGCAGGATTCACTGGTGGGCTATTGGGAGGATTTTTTGTAGCAAGATCCATATCTCCTTTACAACAATTTATTACAGTTGCAATTGTAGGATGGACCTATCTTTTTTTTAGTAGACATTATTTAATGCCAGGTGAAAAAAATACACAAGCTGTTTCAAAAATGTGGAACAAGCCTAGTCCTTTATTATTACAGTTTGGATTGGTGGCAATGAGCAATATGATTTGCGAAGGAATGATGTTTGATTGGAGTGGGGTATACTTTCAACATGTAGTAAACGTTGCTGAAAAATGGAGAACAGTAGGGTATATTAGTTTTATGGCTTGTATGACAACAGGAAGAATGTTTGCAGACGCGCTTATTAATTATTGGGGTGCAAGAAAACAATTAATGTTAAGTGGATTGATCGTAACCTTAGGATTAATCATTGCAGTATCTTATCCAAATATTATTGTAAGTAGTATTGGTTTTATGTTTGTTGGATTCGGGGTCTCCTCTGTGATACCTACTATTTACGGGACTATTGGCCGAAATGCTGCGCCGGGTAGAGCAAGTATTGATCTTGCATCTGTTTCTAGTATTGGATTTTTCGGATTCTTAATAGGTCCACCTATCATTGGATTTATTTCGCAAGCCATCGGGTTAAGATGGGCTTTTTTATCCATTAGTTTATTAGGCCTTTCTACTTTTTATCAAGCGCATAAATTGAAAAAGTATTTATAGTAATTATAAAGTAGCTTCTTCCTCTTTATGCTTTGGCTTGTATATTAAGTAGTAGTATGCTAAAATAAGTACCCCTGCTAAAAATGGGATCATTGCTAAATGCTTTACAGTAATGCCATTGTACACTTCAATGGTATCTACTTTGAAAAATTCACTACACATCCAAAACGAGTTGGCTGATATCCAAACTACAATGGCTAAGTTGTGACATAGTTCAGAAAATATATTTCGAGTTCTCCAAGCAATAATAATAGAAATGAGTAGGGTTGGCACAATCATGATAACACCTAATGGTCTCCATACCATGCACCATGCAATGTCTTTAAAAAGCCAAAATATAATATGCAAATTTTCCATCTTGCGGTAAGCAATAGGGATATTGTAAAATTGGTCTTGGGTATTATTTTCTGAAGCCATTTTAAATTATTGAATGAATTGATTTTTCGAAAGTATTAATTTTTATTTATTTCTTTTAAAATTGATGCAAAACGTTGTACATCTGCTTCGGGTCCAATCCCTTTTCCATCTTCAAGATGTTCCAATAATTGATGCGTAAAATAAGGGGCTAGGGAGCAACCCTTGGTACCCATTCCATTGCAAATAGTTAATTGTGGATAGCTAGGATGCTTACCTACAAAGGGTCTTCTTTGTGTATTGGCTGGTCTAATTCCAACAATATGATCTACAATTTCATAAGGAAGCTCCAATAATTGATTCAAGCTTTCTATCATCTTTGCCTTAAAGTCCTCAGTGGGTTTGTCATCACTAAATGTCCATTCATAATTGGAGCCTACCCAAAACAAATTGTCCGTCCAAGGAACAATAGAAACATTGTTTTTATAGATATGCTCATTTGGTAAGCCGGGTATTTTCACAATGAGTGCTTGTCCTTTATTGGGCGCAAATGGGAGTGCATTGAAATAAGGATTATGCATTGAATTTAACCCGTCACAAAATATTATTTTTTCTGCTTGTATGTTTTTCCATTCAACACCTGAATCATTTAATTGCAAATCCTTAAAATCAAAATGATCATTTATAAAATAATTATGCTGCTGCAAATATTCTTTCCAATATTGAGTCATGGTATTTAAATCCATCCAATAGCATTCATCAATGGCGCCAGTTTCAAATGGTGTTTTAAAATAGGGCTCCCATTTTGTACTATCTTGTTTGAATAGATAAATGTTTTCATGGTTCAACCGATATTCAAAACTTTCCCTCATTTGTTCTGAAGGATGAATTAAAATAATGGGTGCTGTTCGAATGATATCAATATTTAATTTAGTGGAGATATCCTTGTATTGAGCAACTGCATAAGGTAATATCGTATCAATCATCCATGTTTGCACAATGCGTCTTCCGGTAACAGGATTGATAACTCCACTTGCTACGGAAGTAGCACTTTTAATATTAGGGTCATTTATTATTTTAAAAGAAATACCTGCTTTCTCTAAATGATAGGACATCCAAGTGCCAACTAGCCCTTGGCCAACAATTAAATACTTTACAGCAACTGAATTTGAATTTTGCAAGACCAATGTATTATTTATAGGTTGGAACCGAAAAGTGAATACTATCTTTTATTTGATCCACAGTGGCAACTAAATTAATTTCAAAATTCCCTTTGTATTCATGCGGTACCGTGAAACTGAATTCAGTTTCGAATGGAGTGTTTGCAATAGTGGTGAAATATTGAAAAGGAAAAATATTAATAAACCATCCATCCACCGGCACATGTGTTTTTGCATTGAGTAGGGTGCAAGTAAGTCCTCCTGTTTTTTCTATATTAAAATTATGTGCAACGCTTGCTTTTAATTTAAAGGACTGTCCTGATTTTAATTTATTGGGAGCGACTGCTTTTATTTTTAAAACAGAATTTTGTGCAAAGCTATTTGTGCTAGCTACCATTAATAATACCAATAAAGCAAAAATGATTTTCAATTTCATAGAACAAACTTACAATAAAAAATCCCTTAACATTAAATGCTAAGGGATTCTGTGAAAATTCAATCTTATATGTAAATTATAATATTACTTCTTTAATGCAGCAGCCATTGTTTTGCCAATATCTGCAGGGCTAGCACAAACGTGAATACCACATGCAGCCATAATTTTCATCTTAGCTTCTGCAGTATCATCAGCACCACCAATGATTGCACCAGCATGACCCATACGACGACCAGCAGGAGCTGTTTGACCAGCGATAAATCCTACAACCGGTTTTTTCATATTGTCTTTGATCCAATTTGCAGCGTCTGCTTCCATGCTACCACCAATTTCACCAATCATAATAATACCTTCTGTAGCAGGATCGTTCATTAATAATTCAACAGCTTCTTTAGTAGTTGTTCCGATGATTGGATCACCACCAATACCAATTGCTGTACTAATTCCTAATCCAGCTTTAACTGTTTGATCAGCTGCTTCATATGTTAAAGTACCGCTTTTTGAAACGATACCAATAGTTCCTTTCTTGAAAATAAATCCTGGCATGATACCCACTTTAGCTTCTTCGGCAGTGATCACCCCTGGACAGTTTGGTCCGATCAAACGAGTTGTCTTTCCTAATAAATAATTTTTCACTTTCACCATATCCTGAACAGGAATACCTTCTGTAATACAAACTACTAAAGCGATACCAGCATCAGTTGCTTCCATGATTGCATCCGCTGCAAAAGCAGGAGGTACAAAAATAATACTCACATCTGCACCAGTTGTTTTTACGGCATCTGCTACTGTATTAAAAACAGGGCGATCTAAATGCGTTGAACCTCCTTTACCTGGAGTTACACCACCTACCACTTGGGTACCATATTCGATCATTTGAGACGCGTGGAAACTACCTTCTGTACCGGTAAAACCTTGTACAATAATCTTTGAGTTTTTGTTCACTAATACTGACATGTGGACTGAATTTGTTATTTGTGCCGCAAAAATAGGCTAAAACGGCTTTTTTTACCCTTATTTTCCAACAAAAATTCTATGTTTTTTTATAAATGGCTAGCAAGTGTTACTTTTGTCCCTCGCAAAGATAAAATTAAAACTAAAATTATGGCAACAACTTCAGACATCACACGTGGAATGATCTTAAAATTAGACAATAACTTATACACTGTGGTTGAGTTTGGTGAGAACAAGACTGCTCGTGCAGCAGCAAAAATTTGGGCTAAATTGAAAGGGGTAGACAATAAAAGATCTATTGAAAAAACATGGAATAGTGGAGAAACAGTTTATCCAGTAAGGGTTGAGAAAAAGACGTATCAGTTCCTATATAAGGATGATAGCGGTTATAACTTAATGAATAACGAGACTTTTGAGCAAATTGTAATGGCAGAAGAAATGATTGATGCACCACAGTATTTAAATGAAGGAGGAGAAGTATTTGTATTTATGAATACAGAAACTGAATTGCCAATTGGCGCTGAGTTACCTGAAAAATTAGACGTTTTAATTACCTATTGTGAAAATGGAGTAAAAGGCGACACTGCCACTAGAGCTTTAAAAGCAGCTACTATTGAATCTGGAGCTACAGTAATGGTGCCTTTGTTTGTAAACGAGGGAGAAAAAATTAAGATAAATACTAAGAACGGAGAATACGTAGAACGCGTGAAGTAAGCTTAAACTTAATAGTCCCCGTTTTAGGGGGGCTATTAAAAAATCATAAAAGGCGTAACTTTATAAATCCTACATTTATTAAAGGATTTATAAAGTAGCTAAAAAGGGCCCCATAAACGGGCCCTTTTTGTTACTTGTACTTTTTGAATTTATCCCCAAAATGGCCTGAATTTGATAAAAAAAGGGCAATTATTTGTGTTTTTCGCTAAAAAAACCCCAATTTTACCCAAAATTGCCAAACATGGACTTAAAACAAATTCACGACCTAATTAAGGTTGTAAACAAAAGTAATATTGGAGAAATTAGTATCGAAGACAAGGATGGTAAAGTAACTATCAAGCAAAAAGAAGATAAAATTACAGTTAGTAGTGCTCCTGCTCAAGTGTATGCAGCTCCAGCTCCTGTAGCTGCTCCTGCTTCGGCACCAGTAGCTTCTACTCCAGCAGCAGCACCTGCAGTTGCTGATAACTTAATTACTATAAAGAGCCCAATGATTGGTACTTTCTACCGTCGTGCAGCTCCAGACAAGCCATTATTGGCGGAAGAAGGAACAGAAGTAAGTGAAGGTAAAGTGGTATGTATCATCGAAGCCATGAAATTGTTCAACGAAATTGAATCAGAAGTAAAAGGAACAATTGTAAAAGTATTGGTTGAAGATGCTAGCCCGGTTGAATACGACCAGCCTTTATTCTTGGTACAACCAGCTTAGTCTCTTCTCTATTGTCAAATTTAAATCAACAAAATGTTTAAAAAGATATTGATTGCCAATCGTGGCGAAATTGCTTTGCGTATTATTCGTACTTGTAGAGAGATGGGCATTAAAACAGTGGCCGTTTATTCTACAGCCGATAAAGATAGCTTGCATGTAAAATTTGCTGACGAAGCAGTTTGCATCGGTGGCCCAAAAGGTCAGGAGTCTTATTTGAATATTCCACATATCATGGCTGCTTGTGAAATTACCAACGCGGATGCCGTGCATCCTGGTTATGGTTTTCTTGCAGAAAATTCAAAATTTGCGCAAATCTGTGCTGATCATGGTATTAAATTTATTGGGCCAACCCCTGATATGATTAATAGCATGGGAGATAAAATCACTGCAAAGGAAACAATGATTAAGGCAGGTGTGCCGGTGGTTCCAGGAAGTGAAGGTTTATTAGAAAGTATTGATGAAGCTAAAAGATTAGCAAAAGAAATTGGATACCCAGTAATCATCAAAGCAACTGCTGGTGGTGGTGGTAAAGGTATGCGTGTTGTTTGGAAAGAAGAGGAGATTCAAAAAGCATATGAGACTGCTAAAATGGAAGCAGGTGCAAGTTTTAAAAATGATGGTTTGTACATGGAGAAATTTGTGGAAGAGCCAAGACATATTGAAATTCAAGTTGCCGGAGACCAATACGGAAATGTTTGTCATTTGAGTGAGCGTGATTGTTCAATTCAAAGAAGACACCAAAAATTAGTGGAGGAATCACCTTCACCATTTATGACTCCTGACCTTCGTCAAAGAATGGGAGAGGCTGCTATTAAAGCTGCATCTGCTATTAACTATGAAAGTGTTGGTACTGTTGAGTTTTTAGTGGACAAGCATCGCAATTTCTACTTTATGGAAATGAATACACGTATCCAAGTAGAGCATTGTGTTACAGAAGAGGTAGTGAGTTATGATTTAATTAAAGAGCAAATTAAAATTGCTGCAGGAGAAAAAATTTCTGGTAATAATTACGAACCAAAATTGCATGCAATTGAATGTCGTATTAATGCAGAAGATCCATACAATGATTTCCGTCCCTCACCAGGTAAGATAACGGTATTGCATACTCCAGGTGGACATGGTGTTCGTGTAGATAGTCATGTTTATGCAGGTTATGTAATTCCTCCTTATTACGATTCTATGATTGGTAAATTAATCACTGTTGCACAAACACGTGAGGAAGCAATCAATACTATGTATCGTGCATTGAGTGAGTATGTAATTGAAGGTGTGAAAACAACCATTCCATTCCATTTACAATTAATGCAAAACGAAGATTTTAGAAAAGGAAACTTCACAACTAAATTCCTCGAGACTTTTAAAATGAAGTAATTTTTTATAGTCTTTTTAATGAAATATAAAAGACTAAAAAAAATTCTCTAATGAAAAATAATAAGGGACCCCAAAAACGGGTCCCTTATTATTTTGTGTATGGTTTGATTTTTTAGAAATTAAAAAGGCTCCGAAACTCGGAGCCTTTTGTTATATGGGGGTATCACCTCTGGGGAATATCTTGATTTCTTAAATCGGTTTATCTTAAGAATAACAATTCTCTATACTTTGGTAGGGTCCATAATTCGTCGTCCACCAATTGCTCTAATTTGTCAACGTGGTAACGGATTTTGTCAAAGTATTGCGCTTTCACTTTCGCTTCATACGCAATTGCTTTCTCTCTTGTATCTGTTAAATTATTCGCTACTTTTCTTTCTTCTACCATGGCATGTACATTCTCATATACTTGTTGAATATGGGTGCTTACATCCTTTAATAAAGTTAATTGACCTTTGTATAATTTTTCTGGCAATGCAGCTTCACGTAGTAAGCTTACATTTTTCAATAACTCATTTTGATATTTAATAGCTGCTGGAATAATATGATTGGTTGCTAAATCGCCCATTACTCTTGCTTCAATTTGTACTTTCTTAATGTACTTTTCTAATTCAATTTCATGACGTGCTTCTATTTCAGCATGTGTGTAAATACCATTCTCTAAAAATACTTTTTTTGCTTTTTCTGTAACCATCGCATCTAAAGCAACAGGTGTAGTTTTTAAATTTGGCAAGCCTCTTTTTTCAGCTTCCTTATGCCATGCTTCACTATATCCATCACCTTCAAATAAAATCTTTTTACTAGCAACAATGTACTTTTGAATTACTTGCATGATAGCGATTTCTTTTTTATCACCTTTTGCAATTAATGCTTCAACCTCTTCTGAGAATTTATTTAAAGTGTCTGCAACAATGGTATTTAAAATGGTCATTGGCAAAGCGCAATTGGCAGTAGAACCAACCGCACGGAATTCAAATTTATTTCCAGTGAATGCAAAAGGAGAGGTTCTGTTTCTGTCCGTGTTGTCTATCATTAATTCTGGAATGCTGCGGTGTAAATCTAACTTCAAGATTGCTTCATCTTGCTCATCAAACTTACTGTTTACGCGGCTTTCAACGTCGTTCAATACTTTGGTTAAATAATCACCAATAAATACAGAGATAATTGCAGGAGGTGCTTCGTTGGCGCCTAAACGAAAATCGTTAGAGGCAGATGCGATAGATGCTCTTAAAATATCTGCGTAATCATGTACTGCCTTAATGGTATTCACAAAGAAAGTCAAGAACATCAAGTTGGTCTTAGGTGTTTTACCTGGAGCCAATAAATTCACTCCAGTATCTGTCGCCAAGCTCCAGTTATTATGTTTACCACTACCGTTAATTCCAGCAAATGGTTTTTCATGTAACAATACCACTAAGCGATGACGTTTTGCAACACGACTCATTACATCCATTAATAAAATGTTATGGTCTACTGCAATATTTACTTCCTCAAAAATAGGAGCGCACTCAAATTGTGCAGGTGCAACTTCGTTATGTCTTGTTCTTAAAGGAATACCTAATTTGTAAGATTCATTTTCAAAGTCACGCATAAAGGCGTAAACTCTTTCAGGAATGGAACCAAAATAATGATCTTCTAGTTGTTGGCCTTTTGCTGGTGTAAAGCCAAATACAGTACGACCACATTGTACTAAGTCGGGACGTGCATTTACTAAAGCTTCATCAATCACAAAATATTCTTGCTCCCAACCCAATGTAGGTGTTACTTTAGTTACGTTTTTATCAAAATAGTTACAAACCGTTACAGCCGCTTTATTTAAGGACTCAACTGCTTTCATCAATGGCGCTTTGTAATCCAATGATTCTCCAGTATAAGCAATAAAAATGGTAGGAATACATAAAGTTTTACCATTGCCAATTTCAATAATAAATGGGGGAGAAGATGGATCCCATGCAGAGTATCCTCTTGCTTCAAAAGTAGCTCTCAATCCTCCATTTGGAAATGAAGAGGCATCTGGTTCTTGTTGAATTAATGCAGCACCTTCAAATTCTTCAATAGCAGTACCATCAGATTTTAATGTAAAAAATGAATCGTGCTTTTCTGCAGTAGTACCTGTTAAGGGTTGAAACCAGTGCGTATAGTGTGTCACCCCTTTGCTTTCAGCCCAAGCGCGCATACCAGAAGCAATTTGACTTGCCACAGCTCTTTCAATTTTTTTACCGCCTCTTACACTAGCCGTTAAACTTTTATAAGCTTCATCACTTAAATATTCTCTTGCCGTTTTTAAAGTAAAAACATTCTCACCAAAAACGCCGGTGATTTTAGCGCCATTAATATCAGGTGAACTGATATTGCCATAACTCACGTGATTAACCGCATCTGTTCTTAATGACATATATATAATTTTTAAATTTATTAATCTTAGCAAATTTAACCCCAATTATTGAGGGTAATTGGAATTGAAAAAGCAGTAATGCACAAAAAATCCCCCAATTTCTTGGGGGATTACAATTCAAAACACAATTTATGAATGCTTATTCTAAAAAACCTTAGTAATCAATTGATTAAAACTTTGCAGTTTTAACGGTCTTGATAATTCTTGCAGCAACCTTGTAAGGGTCTGCAGCTGAATTTGGACGACGATCTTCTAACCATCCTTTCCAACCTTTCTCAACTGCACCAATTGGGATACGGATAGAAGCTCCTCTGTCAGATACACCAAAAGAGAAATCATGGATAGATGCAGTTTCGTGCTTACCAGTTAAACGTAAATGGTTATCAGCTCCGTAAACTTCGATATGCTCTTTCACAAATGGACGGAATGATTCACAAATTGCATCGTAAACTTCTTTCTTACCACATGTTCTTAAAGTAGTGTTAGAGAAGTTAGCGTGCATACCAGAACCGTTCCAGTCTAATGTTCCTAATGGTTTACAATGCCAGTTAATTGATACACCGTATGTTTCACCAATTCTTTCTAATAAATATCTTGCTACCCAAATTTGGTCTCCAGCTTCTTTTGCACCTTTAGCAAAAATTTGGAATTCCCATTGTCCTGCAGCAACCTCAGCATTAATACCTTCTACATTTAATCCAGCTTCTAAACAAATATCTAAATGCTCTTCCACAATGTTTCTTCCGTATGCATTGTTAGCACCCACTGAACAGTAGTAAGGACCTTGAGGACCAGGGTATCCACCTTCTGGGAAACCTAATGGTTTGTTAGTTGCAGGATTCCATAAGAAATATTCTTGCTCAAATCCAAACCAGAAATCATTATCATCATCTTCGATGGTAGCACGTCCGTTAGTAGCATGTGGAGTTCCGTCAGAATTTAATACTTCACACATAACTAAGTATGCATCTTTACGACCTGGATCTTTACAAATAAAAACAGGCTTTAATAAACAGTCAGATGATCCACCTGGTGCTTGTTCAGTTGAAGAACCGTCAAAGCTCCACATATCACAATCTTCTAGTTTACCACTAAAGTTGTTTTCAATTTTTGTTTTACTTCTTAAAGACTGAGTTGGTTTGTAACCATCTAACCAGATGTACTCCAATTTAGATTTAGACATGGTACGAATGTTTAAATATTAAAAAAATAAATTATACAATTAATGTATGGCTTAATTGCCCTTTTCTTGCACGAAAATAAGTAAGAAATATAAATTACACCAATAAATGTGTAAATTTTCAAGTTTTTGTGCATAAAATACATACATAATAAAAAATATTAATTTGATATATTAACGCAACTTATTGATTTTCAAATATTTTTAATTTTTCAAATTAAAGTCGAGTTGATGTTTGGATTAATTTGATGCACATTCTGAGATAAATATGTTGGTAATTCAAGCTTTTGCTTAACAAGCCATTTTGTACCTTTGCGACATCTATAAAAGCACAATTCTATTTAAATGGAAATTACAGTTAAAACAGCCCAGCAATTAAGATTAACGGCCGAGGAATTTGAGTTAATAAAACAAAAATTAGGACGTACACCTAATTTCACTGAGTTATGTGCTTTTAGTGGCATGTGGAGTGAGCATTGTAGTTATAAAAATTCAATTAAGTGGTTAAAGACTTTGCCTCGTGATGGAGGAAGAATGTTAGTTGCTGCTGGTGAAGAGAACGCAGGATTAATGGATATTGGAAATGATTACGGTGTCGTATTTAAAATTGAATCACATAATCACCCTAGTGCATTAGAACCATTCCAAGGAGCTGCAACAGGTGTTGGTGGAATTCAAAGAGATATTTTCACGATGGGTGCACGTCCTATTGCATCTTTAAATAGTTTACGTTTCGGAAAATTAGAAGATAAAAAAACACAACGTTTATTAGCGGGTGTAGTACATGGTATTGGTCATTATGGAAACTGTTTTGGTGTTCCAACAGTTGGTGGTGAATTGTATTTTGAAGAATGTTATCACACCAATCCTTTGGTGAATGCAATGAGTGTAGGTATTGTAAAAGCGGGTAAAACAGTGAGTGCCACTGCAGAGGGAAAAGGGAATCCAATTTTCTTTGTAGGTAGTGCAACAGGTAAGGATGGTATTGGTGGTGCAAGTTTTGCATCTGCCGAAATTACTGCAGATAGTGTGGAAGAATTACCAGCAGT
>DAIUEC010000032.1:9873-23187 GCA_036845345.1 Sediminibacterium sp. | reverse complement strand
TTTTTTATATTAAGATTTGTAATTAATTCAGGCTTTAATAATAAAATTAATATTTTATATATTATTAATTATATTATGCTCCATATTGGTTATTGCCTGCACAAAAAATGAAGTCAATGTGGTTTCAACGATTCAATTACCCGTTGTAGAATCTTATTTAATTGCAGGAGGCCCAATATCTGTAAAATTATCACTGCCTGTAGCGGTGAATCAAGACGCAACCAACCCAACTTATTTAGATGGACTAACAGTAATTGTTTATGAAAATAATGTTCCAATTACTTTACATGGTATCGGTAATGGTGTTTATCAGGATACTACTAAAATTGTAAAAGTTGGCAATGATTATAAATTAGCTTTTACCTATAACAATTCACAAATAACAGCCGAAACTATTGTGCCACAAAATCCAACCGGATTTACAGGAAGTGCAAATGCAATACTAATTCCGCCAATGGGTAGTGGCTTTAATCCAGGAACAACTTACCCAACACCTGTAGTATATACATGGAACAATCCTGACCAGAGTTATTATTTTTTATCAGCAAAATGTGTTGAGTCAACACTTGTTTCAATAAGTACAGATACTGCCAATGAACGTCCTAGATTTTCTAGACCCCCAACACAAGGCAATACCGCTTCATTATCATTTAATAACTTTAGCTACTATGGCTTGCATCATGTATATTTATATAAGGCAAATTTAGAATTTGCAGCTTTATATAATTCATCAGGAACTAGTTCATTGAACATCACAAATCCTGTAACAAATATTCAAAATGGGTATGGTATTTTTACTTCTTTTGGAGTAGACTCACTAAATATTATTGTTACCCCAAAATAATTGAAAAATGGTGAGTTATTGGTTCTTAACAACTTGCGTTTGAATATATTGCCATTCATATAATTCTTATGCAAGATATATTTGGGTTTAAGTAGAAATGCTTAAATTGATAGTACGATTGTTTACTATCAAAACCATGCCTATGAAAAAGCTACTGATAGCTTTTGTTTGCTGCACTTTAATAACTGCCAGTTTTGCGCAGGTGCCAGAAGGGAAAAAAGTGATTAGCTCCTTGTATATCTATAATCTTACTTCAGGAAAATCTAATTTGATATTAAGAGAAATGCGTCATTTTGAAGCGCCCAATTGGTCGCGTGACGGAAAGTATTTATTGATTAATAGTTCGGGAAGATTAGAGAAAATTAGCATCATGGGCGATAAGCTTGGTGAATTAAATACTGGACTCGTACAAGATGCCAACAATGATCATGGCTTTTCCTTTGATGGAAAAACTTTATTTATTTCAAGTGGTAAGCCGGAGGTAAAAGAACATACTTCTTTTATTTTTAAAGTGGCGGCAGAAGGGGGCAATCCTGTTCAAATCACACCTGTGTCTACTTCCTATTGGCATGGCGTATCACCTGATGGCAAGGATATTGTATACTGTGCTAATCGTAATGGTAATTATGATGTATATAAAATGAGTGTAAATGGAGGTGCAGAAATAAGATTAACTACCACCGAAGGATTAGATGACGGCCCGGAATATTCACCAGATGGAAAATTTATTTACATCAATTCCTATCGTACTGGGATGATGCAAATATGGAGAATGCATGCAGATGGTTCTAGTCCCGAGCAAATGACTTTTGATGCGCACTCAAATTGGTTTGCTCATGTAGCACCCAATAATAAAGTAGCTACGATTATTACTTATTTAGAAGATCAAAAACAAACACATCCATTTGGAAGACAAATAAAATTGCGCTTATTGGATTTAACTACTAAAAAAGTTACTGATTTAACAGAGGCTTTTTATGGTGGACAGGGTACTATTAATGTGCCTTCATGGAGTCCGGACGGAAAACAATTTGCTTATGTTCGTTACGAACTAATGGACTAAGCAACTGATAACACTTAAACAATTTATAAATACTTAAATCACACTATATGAAAAACAGTTCATCAAACAATGATTCCTCTTCAAGAAGAAAGTTTCTCCAACTTATTGGTGCTACAAGCATTGCTACCGTTGCTTCTCCTTTAAGTTCTTTAGCAGCTAAAGAAAAAGCAGAAGAGCGTATTTTAATGTATGAAAAGAAAATATCGGTCGGTGAAAAGATTCGTTTAGGGGTAATTGGTTTTGGTGTTCAAGGACATTTTGATTTAAGAACAGCATTAAAAGTGCCTGGTGTTGAATTAGCAGGCATTTGTGATTTATATACCGGTCGTTTAGTAAACGCAAAAGAAATGTATGGCAATGATTTGTTTACCACTAGAAATTATAAAGACATTTTAGATCGTCAAGATATTGACGCAGTGATTATTGCAACAACAGATTGTTGGCATGCAAAAATCACCATCGAGGCATTAGCAAAAGGCAAACATGTGTATTGCGAAAAGCCAATGGTATTTAAAATTGCCGAAGGTTATTCAGTAATAGAGGCGGCTAAAAAATCTGGTAGGGTTTTACAAGTAGGTAGCCAAAGAGTTAGTAGTATTGGACTTGCAAAGGCGAAGGAATTATTAGCTGATGGAGAAATTGGTAAATTGAATATGGTGAATGCAGTGTATGATAGACAAAGTTCAATTGGTGCATGGGAATATACCATACCTAAAGATGCAAGTGCTGAAACAACTGATTGGAGCAAATTTATAGAGGTAACAGCAAAAATGGAATTTGATGCTAAAAAGTTTTTCTGGTGGAGAGCGTTTAATGAAGTGGGAACTGGTGTTGCAGGAGATTTATTTATTCACTTGTTAAGTGGAACGCATTTTATCACCAATTCAAAAGGACCTGAAACAATTTATAGTACTGGACAATTTAGTCATTGGAACGATGGAAGAAACATGCCTGATGTAATGTCGGGCGTAATGCAATATGGACAAAACAGCGATCATCCTGCTTTTCAAATGACCTTGCAAGTAAACTTTGTAAGTGGAACTGGAGGACAGGAAGTGATTAGATTAATTGGTTCCGAAGGCGTGATGGATGTAAAAGGAAATGACATTTTTGTGAAACATAGTTATATGCCGGAAGCGCCGGGCTTTGGTGGATATGATTCTGTATTTACTTTCTCAAAAAGTATGCAGGACGAAATGACAAAAGACTACAATGCGAAATGGACAGATGCCCAAAAGAAAAGAAAAACAAAAGACGATGTTGTTTATAAAGCCCCTGTAGGTTATGATGATCATCTAGATCATTTTACTAATTTCTTTGATTCCATAAGAACAGGTAAGCCAGTAATTGAAGATGCTGCATTTGGATTTAGAGCCGCTGCGCCTGCATTGGCTTGTAATGAAAGCTATTTTAATAAAAAAATAATTCATTGGGATCCAATTAATATGAAATTGAAATAGCTTTGGTCCTATTATATTCATTATGAATCCAAAAGTAGATACTTATATAAGTGGCCTTAAAAATTGGAAAGAGGAAATTGAGTTGTTAAGAGAAATCCTTTTAACTACTGAATTGGAGGAAGATTTTAAATGGTCAAGACCTTGCTATACTTATAATGGAAAAAATATACTAGGCATCGCAACGCTTAAAGAGCATTGTGCATTAAATATTTTTAACGGGGCATCTCTAAGTGACCCCAATCAAATTTTAATTATCCCAGGCGAACATTCGCAGTCGGCAAGATGGATGAAGTTCGAAAAGAAGGCGGCGATTAATAAACATGCTAAAATTATTAAGGCTTTTGTTAAAGAGGCGATTGAACTAGAAGCGAATGGTGTAAAAAAACAAAGATAATTGCTCCCAAGTTGGATTGCCCTGAGGAACTTGAAAATATATTCAAAAAGGATGCAAAATTAAAGACTGCGTTTTATGCATTAACCCCTGGACGCCAAAGGGCTTATTTGATATATTTTACTGCTCCAAAACAATCTGAGACAAGGACTACTAGAATTAAAAAGTATGCTTCTAAAATATTATGTGGGAAAGGATTTAATGATTGCACCTGCGGTTTTTCAAATCGAATGCCTAATTGTGATGGATCCCATAAGTTCCATTAAACTTATATCTCGTTTAGTTCCTGTTTTTTCGGTAATTTAGTTCTATAAATTACTCGTATGAAATCTCGTTTCTTTTTTTGCTTTGCATTTTGCTTAATTTTTATTTGTTCCAATGCACAACAAATTAATAATTCAAAAAATTCACTTCCTATTGGTGTTTTTGATTCTGGAACGGGTGGTTTAACAATTTTGGAAGCTATGTTGAGCTTAGATGCTTTTAATAACACAACAGGACTTCCTGGAGCAGATGGAAAACCGGATTTCAATAAAGAGTATTTTCAATATTTGGCAGATCAAGCCAATATGCCTTATGGTAATTACGCTGCAGAACATAAAACGGATTTATTAAAAGAGCATATCTTAAAAAACATGCATTATTTTTTAAACAGTTCTAGCACTAAGCCTTCAGTTAAAATGATCGTATTGGCTTGTAATACAGCAACTGCCTATGCTTTAACAGATATTAGATCAAAATTAAAAGAAGAAAATATCAATGTTCCTGTTTTAGGAGTTATTGATGCAGGATCAAAAGCAGCGCTTGCTTATCAATCTAAAAATGGCGCTGGCACAATTGGTATTTTTGCAACTGCTGGTACGGTTGCATCGGAAGGTTATCCAAGAACTTTGCAAGCAATGGCAAAAGAAAAAGGGCTGCCGGTATTATCTGTTGTAAGTCAAGGTGGTGCTGGACTTGCTGAAAGTATCGATCGTGATTGGAGTTATTTTGTGGACACATTAACAAAAGCAAGAAAAGAGTACAAAGGACCATCCATGAAAAATCTAACTTATATCATTGATACGACTTTATTATCTGCGTATAAATTTGATAAGTCCAATAATAAACTTTTATGTGAATACGATGACAAAGGAAGTTGCTTAGATATGCAATTAAACGATCCTTCCAATTATGTTCGTTACCATTTAGTTTCTCTTTTGGAGAAAATGTTGCAACAAAATATTCAAACACCAATGAATACTTTAATATTAGGTTGCACGCATTACCCTTATATGAAAGATACTATTGCTAAAGTGTTGACTGAATTATATGATTATAAAAAAGACAATCAATACAGATATCGTAGTTGCATTACAAAAAATGTGCAGTTAATTGACCCATCAATTGAGACAGCTAAAGAAGCATATTTAGCTTTAAATGCGAATAAGCTAACAAATTCAGCAGGCATAAAAGCAAATCAATTTTATATTACTATTCCTAATACGCAATTGGCGGAAGTTAAATTACAACCAGACGGTTGGTTTACCTATGACTACAAGTATGGTCGAAAAGCTGGTGAAAACAAGGACTATGTTCAGTTTGTACCATTCGATCATAAGAATATTTCAGATGCATCTTATGCAAGATTTCAATTAGTGCTCCCGCATGCTTATACAGAAATTGCTAAGACATTAAAGAAATAGGCAAGCAGAATAGGCGGAATGATTAAATTAATTTTTATTGCTTAGTATCAGTATACTAATGTCAATTGCTTGCTCATTTTCTTTTACGGAACAAACATGCGAGGCTGTAATATAGGATGCTAAGGATGTTACAAAAGGCACTCCCATTATTCTTTGTGGCGTAGCCAATATAATAGTGCTGCCTTCTGCAATAAAACGCTTTAATAAATTTAGCAATTGCTTAAATTGTTCCGGAGCATAGTTTACATCGCTTAATAAAATCGTATCAGCTTTAATTTCAACTGGAAAATGATTCCAGTCCAAACAGGCTGCATTCACATTTGTGAGTTGTAAATGTTTGATATTTTCATTCATTAAAACAATGGCATCAGCTGCATGATCGCTAATGAGTACTTCTTTTGCTAATGTAGCTATAGAAAAAGAAGGGAGCCCAATACCTGCACCGATTTCTAAAATTTTTTTATTTTCGACCCAATGGGTATTTGATTGTAAAAAATCAGTTAAAGCAATGGAAGCTGGCCATAGTTTCGCCCAAAAAGGAAAAGGTGTTGCTGGTTGATTTATTAATTCTTGCTCATAAGAAATTTTGATTTGTTCCAAATTAGGGATCCATAAATTCAAATCCTGATTAAAATATTGCAAGTTATCTTGGGTATCCATTTGTTTATTTGCTATTTAAAATAGCCTATGTCATTATTTAAAATATCTTCGCAAAGCTATTGATAACTAAGATGCGACATTTATTTTTATTTATATTATTTTTCTGCCAATATCATTTGTATGCTCAGCAATCTTTGACAGGGTATCTTTATGACGAGATTACTAAGCAACCTATCGAAGGCGCTACCATTGAAATACCTTCTAGACATTATCAAATAAATTCAGATTCAAGAGGAAAATTTACCCTAGCAAATTTGAATGCTTTAGTTGGTCTTGTACATATTTCATGCATTGGTTATGAAAATATATCCTTTTCATTTGCTACTATTTCAACAAAAGACACCATTTATTTGCAACAAAAGCAAATAAGTTTAACAGATGTTAAAGTAAATGCAAAAGAAGGGCAAGAATATAAAACTATTAGTAATCTTGATATTAAATTAAGGGGTGTAAATAATTCACAAGAAGTTTTAAGAATGGTTTCTGGTTTATTTATTGGTCAACATCAAGGCGGTGGAAAGGCGGAACAAATATTTATTCGCGGATTTGATTGCGATCATGGAACCGATATCAATATCATGTCAGATGGTATGCCGGTAAATATGGTTTCCCAGGCACATGGGCAGGGTTATGCAGACATGCACTATATTATTCCTGAAACTATTGAATCTATTGACTTTCAGAAAGGACCTTATAATACGAGTAAAGGTAATTTTACAACATCGGGCTATGTGGATTTAAACACAAAAAATAGTTTAAATCAAAATCTTGTTAAATTAGAAGGTGGAATGTTTGATACTTATCGTGCAGTAGGTTTATTTAATTTATTGGATACAACAAAACGAAATCAACAACAATCCTGGTATATTGGCTCGGAATATGCTTTTTCAAATGGATATTTTGATCACCCACAAAACTTTAATCGGTTTAATTTATTTACCAAGTACAATGGTAAACTTAACAATAATAATTACCTGAGTTTTTCAGCCTCTACTTTTAATAGCAAATGGAATGCTTCAGGTCAAATACCAGACAGAGCGGTAGCTGAGGGCTTGATCGGATTTTATGGAGCAATTGATTCAACCGAGGGTGGTGAGACCGCAAGAACAAATGCCAATCTTCAATTGTTAACCTATTTGAAAAACGACGGCTATGTCAAAAATCAGTTGTATTACTCCAATTATTTTTTTGATTTACACACCAATTTTACTTTTTATTTAAATGATCCAATCAATGGAGATCAAATTCGACAAAAAGAAAATAGAAACTTATTTGGTTATAATGGGTCTTATCATCAACAACATAATATAGGTACTGTGCTTGTTAATAGTGATGCTGGTATTGGTTTTAGATGGGACATGATAAAAAATTCTGAACTCTCGCATACGAAAGACCGTTTTACATTATTAAATAGAATAACCTACGGAGATGTAGCTGAGGGTAATGTTTTTGGATATATTAATGAGACCTTTCATTTTACTGATAAGCTAAAATTAAATGCCGGATTAAGAGCGGATCAAATGTACAATCAGTATATTGATCATTTAAAATTAGATAGTCAATTTAGGACACAGGCAGCCATCCTAAGCCCCAAATTAAGTTTATATTATCAGGCAAATGATTATTTACAATGGTACCTGAATCTTGGAAAAGGATTTCATTCAAATAATACCAAAGTGGCAGTTTTAGGATTTGGAAAAAAAGTATTGCCTAGTGCCTATTCATCGGACCTAGGTGCTATTTTTAAACCCTTTGATAAATTATTATTACAAGCTTCCGTTTGGTATTTATACTTGCAACAAGAGTTTGTGTACAATGGAGATGATGGTACTCCAGAACCAAGTGGAAGGACTGCCAGAACAGGATTTGATGCTTCTTTAAGGTATGAACCTATTAAATCATTGTATATTGATGCAGATGTAAACTATGCGCATGGCAGGTATTTAGATGAAGAAAAGGGTAATGATTTTATACCATTGGCTCCAGTTTGGAGTAGCACTGGAGGCATCACTTACAAAACTAGGGCTGGTTTAAATGGCAGTTTACGTTATAGGTGGTTGGGAGATAGGCCAGCGAATGAAGATTATTCATTAACAGCTTCCGGTTATTTTGTAAATGACTTTGTATTAAACTACACCCAGAAAAAGTATGAACTTGGGTGCAGCATCAATAATATTTTCAATGTAAAATGGAAGGAAACTCAGTTCGATACTGAGAGTCGATTAAAAAATGAACCTAATTCAGTGGATGAAATCCATTTTACGCCTGGCACCAAATTGGCTGCAAAACTAAGTTTGACGATATTTTTCTAGTATGAAGAATTAATGAATGATAAAAATCATATTTCATATTTGTAAAATTGATATTTTTGCGGAACTTTGAAATACACCATCGTCATATTATTATTTACTGCGCTTATAGCACATACCTTTTCAAGATCACTTGTGCTGGCCGACTATATGGTTAATTTAGATGCCTATAAAAAAGCCTGTGTTAACAAGGCAAAGCCCATGATGCATTGTAATGGTAAGTGTCAGATGCTTAAGAAAATGAAAAAGCAAGAGGGAGATAATGGCACAAGTGCCCCTGCCCCTAAGTATAATCAACCTGATTTTGTGCTTTCTTCAAAATCTTTTTTCCCTACATTAGAATTTGCTACAATCCTAAATTGCAATTCTTTTCACATGCAAGAACAAAGCAAATTCTGCAACAATTATTTAGCTTCCATTTTTCGTCCGCCTTCCAATTGTAATACTATTTAGATTTTTAAATTTTATTACAATTAATTCAATTCAACTATGAAAAAGGTTTTCATGGCCATAACTATATTGTTATTGGCTTATAATGCAAATGCATGTAGCATCTGTGGATGTGGTGGGGGAAATTTATATTTAGGCATGTACCCTAATTTTGATTCTAAATTTTTTGGAATTAGATATAATCATAGCAGTTATAAAACCATACTGCAAAATGATAATACTCAGTTTAGTAATAACACTTATAATACTTACGAAATTTGGACTGGTTATAATTTGACAAAAAAATGGCAATTATTTGGTTTTATTCCTTATCAATCAAATAAGATCATTAGCGATGATGGATCAAGTAAAACCAATGGTCTTGGGGACATTACTTTATTAACTAATTATCAATTATTAAATACGCGTAAAGTAGTTAATGATAAAAAACTAATTATCCATCAGCTTTGGATAGGCGGAGGCATTAAATTAAAAACAGGATCATTTACAGTTGATCCGCACGATGCGGATATTACTCTTGCAGATGTAAATGCTCAAATGGGAACCGGCAGCACTGATTTTATTGTAAATGCTAGAGATATTTATCAAGTTGAAAATTGGGGATTATCTACCAACTTAAACTATAAAATAAATACACAAAATAGGGAGGGTTATCAATTTGGGAATAAACTTACCATGAATTCAATTCTTTATTATAATATCAATAATAAGCACACTGTATTTACTCCGAATGCTGGAATACAATTTGAAAATAACGAAGGCAATAAGTTAGACGGCCATTTAATTAGTTTAACGGAAGGCCTTGATAATGGTACTTACAGGACAGTTGGTCACAGTGTAAATATATTAGGAGGTGCAGAAATGAATGTTAAGAAAATTACACTAGGTGTAAACATTCAATTGCCAATCGAACAAAATTATGCAGCAGGCCAAACTAATTTAAATTGGAAAGGAACTGCACATATTAGTTTTAGTTTTTAATAATAAATTTAAATACCAACTATGAAATCATTTATATTATTCTCCCTTCTATTCATTAGCTCATTAAGTTTTGGACAAAATCCTCCAAAGAGAACGCTAGATCCCAATAAAAAAACCTTGATTGTTGAAGCTTCTTGTGGCCAATGTCAATTTAAGATGGCTGGAAAAGGCTGTACACTAGCGGTTCGTATTGATGGAAAATCATATTTTGTTGAAAAAGCTGACATTGATGAATTTGGTGATGCACATGCAAAAGAAGGCTTTTGCAATGCCATAAGAAAAGCCAAAGTTCAAGGTGAAATTGTTGGAGAGAAATTTGTTGCTAGCTACTTTGAAATCATTGAAAAGTAACTGCTCGATTTTTTTATCATCTAAAATTTAACAAACTAATGAAAAAACATAAATTCTTATTGTTAGCATTTGTATTAGTGCTTATGATAAATCAAGTGCAAGCACAATCAGTATCTGATGCCAAGAAGCATCAAGAAATGATGGACATTATTATGCAAAAACCAAAACAAGACATTAAAACAATTGGTGTTTTTGTTTATGATGGGTTTAATAATTTGGACGCCATGGGTCCATATCAGGTTCTAAAACAGGTGAGTGGCGCTAAAACTTTTTTAATAGCAAAAAATAAAGGCTTAGTCAAAAACAACTCAGGAGTTAAAATACAAGTAGACTCTACTATTGCAGAGGTTAAGCATTTAGACATAATTGTAATACCAGGAGGCGCTATGGAAACTTTATTAATGACTAAGGATACTGCAGTGATCAACTGGATCAAACAAATTGATATAAATTCAAAATATACAACAAGTGTTTGTACAGGTGCATGGATATTAGGTGCAACAGGCTTATTAAAAGACAAACATGCAACAACAAATTGGTATCGTGCCGAAGAAATGCTTACGAATTATGGTGCACATTTTGAAAAGAAAAGATATGTGCAAGATGGTAAGTATTGGACAAGTGCAGGCGTTTCTGCAGGAATTGACATGTCACTAGCTATTGTAAATGATTTATTCGGCGAAAAATATACGCAAGGCGTTATGTTAGATTTGGAGTATGATCCACAACCTCCATTCAATGCAGGTTCAGTGGAAAAAACGCAGCCAATTGTATCAGATATGATGCAAGCAATGTATGACATGTTAATGCTCCCAACTATTAAAAAGTTTAAGAATAAATAAATTTTAACTTAGTCTAATTATTTTAAATTTTAATCGAAGTAGACGATGGGTTCCAAATCCTGTAATTCTGCTTCGGTAAATAAGCGAGACTGCACTATAAAGCGAAAGCCCATAGGAATCTCTAAAGAAAAACTGGAGCCGCGGCCTGGGATGACATCAATGGTTAAATGCGTATGTTTCCAATATTCGTATTGGTCCTTGCTCATGAAAAATTCGCAATCGTCGATATTGCCTATTTTAATATCACTGCCTCCAATTTTGAAATCACCTTTTTCAAAACACATAGGTTGGGAACCATCACAGCATCCACCACTTTGATGAAACATCAAGGGGCCATGCTTTTCTTTTAAAGTTGCTATTAAATCGGAAGCTGCTTTTGTTAAGGTTACACGTTGATACATATTACTAAGTTAATTAAAAAAGCCTCCCCAAATTTAGGTTATCAAACCTTAGTTGAGGAGGCTTTTATCCAATCGAAATTTCAAATTCTACTAAAAGAATCCTAATTTGTTTTTATCGTAAGAGATTAACATATTTTTTGTTTGTCTGTAGTGACTTAACATCATTTTATGTGTTTCTCTACCAAATCCAGATTTTTTATAACCTCCAAATGGTGCATGTGCTGGATAAGCGTGGTAACAGTTTACCCAAACACGACCAGCCTGAATAGCTCTTGGTACTTGGTATAATTCATGTGCATCTCTTGTCCAAACACCAGCACCTAAACCATATAAAGTGTCGTTGGCAATGGCCAATGCTTCTTCGGTTGTTTTAAAAGTAGTAACACTCACTACTGGCCCAAATATTTCTTCTTGGAAAATACGCATCTTATTATTTCCTCTGAAAATAGTTGGTTGGATATAGTAACCTGTAGAAAGTTCGCCATCTAATTTGTTGGCTTCACCACCACATAATACTTCGGCACCTTCTTCCTTACCAATTTTTAAATAAGATAAAATCTTTTCGTATTGATCGTTAGAAGCTTGTGCACCCATCATTACAGAGCCATCTAATGGATGTCCTACTTTAATTGCTTTTGTTCTTTCTACCACACGCTTCATGAATTTCTCATAAATATTTTCGTGTACTAAAATTCTTGAAGGACAAGTACATACCTCTCCTTGGTTTAAAGCAAACATAACAGCACCTTCTACTGCTTTATCAAAAAATTCATCATCTGCATCTCCTACTGATTCAAAGAAAATGTTGGGAGATTTACCACCTAATTCCATTGTTACTGGAATTAAGTTTTCAGATGCGTATTGCATAATTAAGCGACCTGTTGTTGTTTCACCAGTAAAAGAAACTTTAGCAATTCTTGATGAAGTCGCTAAGGGCTTCCCCGCTTCTGGCCCAAAACCTGTAACTACATTTAATACACCTGCTGGTAAAATATCTGCGATTAATTCTAAGAAACACATAATGGAAGTTGGCGTTTGCTCAGCTGGTTTTACCACTGTGCAACATCCTGATGCCAATGCTGGTGCAATTTTCCAAGTAGCCATTAACAATGGGAAGTTCCATGGAATAATTTGTCCTACAACTCCAATAGGCTCATGTAATACAATGCTTACTGTATTTTCATCATGTTCAGCAATAGTGCCTTCCTCGCCACGAATCACGCCTGCGAAATAACGGAAGTGATCAATACATAATGGCAAATCTGCCGCACGTGTTTCTCTTAAAGCCTTACCATTGTCGATGGTCTCTACAGTAGCTAGGTACTCTAAGTTGTCCTCCATTACCTGTGCAATTTTTAAAAGTAAATTACTGCGGTAAGTAGGGCTTGTTTTGCTCCAAGTTACAAAGGCTTTTTCGGCAGCATCTAGCGCCAAATCAATGTCTTCCTTGCCTGAACGGGCAGCTTTTGTGAAGACTTTTCCATCAATAGGCGACACATTATCAAAGTATTCGCCTTTTACAGGGGGTACAAATTTACCTCCAATGAAGTTGTCGTACTTAGCTTTAAAAGTAGGACGGGTTACAATTGTTGACATAGCATTTATCGTTTTAGACTGTAATACTATCTCAGTTTGTTTAAAAAATATAGTATATTTAAGTCAGATTGTAGCACAAAAACGTCATTTCGATTGCTTGCTTGCTTTTTCCTCGAAAAGCCGTTTTCTTATAAAACGATTGCCATGGGTACTGCTAGACAACTTAATAAAGTAGATATCACTCAGGAAAAGTCGCTTAAGACTTTGGTTGAGAACAGGACAGCCTACACTTTAGAAAGATGTGAGCTCAATGTTTTTGAGACACATCAAGCTACTGCTTT
>DAIUEC010000032.1:0-9773 GCA_036845345.1 Sediminibacterium sp. | reverse complement strand
CGTATGGGAAATGATTACTGGAATTTTAGCAAAAACAATTATCATTTTCAAAATAGTATTGAGATTGCCAATCTGTTAAATAAGATTATTAATATTTGTTCAAGCACACTTCCTTTAAAAGATGTATTGGCTGATTTAAATTTACAAGAGTTGATAGTAAACATTATTCAATCCCAAAATAGATTGGTATTGGATCAGGTTGCTGAAGCGACAGTGAATACAAATGCAAATCCATTGGCCTATATCACCGGTTTCATTAAAGCAAATATCAATGAAGATATTAAGTTGGGTGTGCTTAGCGAGAAAGCATGTATGAGTAAGGCTACTTTTTACAGATCCTTTAAAAAAGAATATGGCATTAGTCCTTTGGAGTATGTTATATCAGAAAAAATAAAATTAGCTAAAACTTTATTGGCCAACCCTAAAAATACAATCAAGTCCGTTGCTTTTGAATGCGGCTTTCACGATGTAAACTATTTTGTTAGATTATTTAAAAAGATGGAAACGATTACTCCGGGGCAATATCAAATGTTGATTCTTTCCAACAATAAGTCATAAGTATTTGATCAAGTTTTTTCAAACTTTTTGTTGTTTTTAATGTTATAAGTTTAATAGGTATTATTACTATAACTTTACTTTTATAAAACATAACAAAATGCAATTATCAGGCAATAAAATTTTAATTACAGGGGGCGCAAGCGGTATTGGTTTAGGCTTAACAGAAAGATTTGTTCAAGAGGGCAATACGGTTATTGTGTGTGGAAGACGCGAATCTGTTTTGAAGGAGGCAGCCGCTAAATTTCCGGGAGTCATCACCAAGGTTTGTGATTTATCGGATGAAGCAGAGCGTATTGAATTATTAAATTGGGTGGAAGTAAATCATCCAGATACAAACGTACTTATTAATAATGCAGGCATTCAAAACTGGATGGATATAGAAGATGATAGTTTTTATGAAAGAGCGCATGAGGAAATAACAACCAATGTGTTGGCACCAATACATTTAGCTAATTTATTTGCTAGTTTAAAATCCATTAAAACTATAATGAATGTTACATCGGGACTTGCTTTTATTCCATTAGCAAAAGCGCCAGTTTATTGCGCTACTAAGGCCTTTATGCGTTCATTTACCCTTTCATTAAGACGTCAATTAAAGGATGTCAATATTGAAGTTATTGAAATTATCCCACCGGCATTAAATACCGATTTGGGTGGAAAAGGCATTCATGATGCTTACCCTCCGGTGAGTGAATTTATTGAAACCATATTTGAGCAATTAAAAAGCGGCAGCAATGAATTGACTTTTGGCATGAGCGAGGGAAGATTAAAAGCCAATAATGATACTATTGTACAAGGTTTTAATATGATGAACCCATAATTTTTCTTAAATTGGTTTAGGATTTCAAAAATTCAAACCAACTATTATGAAGGACTATTCTGCTTTTAAAAATACAAGAAGAAATTTTTTATCTAATATAGCAATGGCGACAGCAGCTCAAGTAGTTGTTTCGCCATTGTTTGCTAATAACACTGACAAAATATATAGTGCCACTGAAATTACAGTGGGCCAAGTAATTGATCAATTTATTTCAGAAGTGCCAGGCGGTAAATTAGAAAAAACAGTCGACACTTTAAAGTCTGGATCTTTGGATATGAAAGTTACCGGGATGGTAACTACGATGTTTGCAACTGTCGAAGTCATTAAAAAAACAATTGCATTGGGTGCAAATTTTATTATTGCACATGAACCTACTTTTTATAGTCATACTGATAGTACGGAATGGCTAGAAAAAGACCCTACCTATGAGTATAAAAAAACGTTATTAAAAGAAAATAATATTACGGTTTGGAGATGTCATGACTACATTCATAAAATGTCTCCAGATCCAGTAACCATGGGAGTTTTAAAGCAAATGAATTGGGAAGATAAAATGATAAATAAGAATCCCAATCTTATTCAATTGACAAATCAAAACTTGAAAGAAGTTATTTTTTCGTTGAAGTCAAAAATGAGTCTTGACGAATTAAGATATATTGGCAACCTTACTCAACCAATCAACAAAGCTTTATTTATTCCAGGAGCAGCAGGTTCTCAAACACATATTGCTGCTATAAAAATGTTTAAACCCGACTTATTAGTATGTGGTGAGGTAGAAGAATGGACTACTGTTGAATATGTAAGGGATTCAAGATCCAAAGGTGATGCTATATCATTAATTTTATTAGGTCATATAGCAAGTGAAGCACCTAGTGCCACATTCATTTTAAATTGGGCTAAAGAACGATATCCAAATCTTTTGGTTAAGCATATTCCCGCAGGAAATTCATTATCATTTTTATAATTATTTGAATGATAATTTTAGTACTTGCTATTGTTACTAGGATTATTGCGAATCCTATTTCAAATGTTTTTCAAAAACAACTCACCAATAAGCATCATCCCTTGTTTGTGAATTTAGTTGCTTATGGAATCTTATCATTGGTAAGTATTTTCTTAATATCCGATTTTCCTTTTTATACGATACCAACTGCATTTTGGTATTATTCTTTGATTGGTGGATTATTTGGAGCATTGGGCAATGGCTTTATCATAAAAGCTTTACAAAAAGGAGAGCTCTCAGTACTAGGTCCAATTAACGCTTATAAATCTATCGTGGGAATCATATTTGCATTCTTGCTTATTGGGGAACTTCCAAATGCTTGGGGTTTATTAGGAGTAGGGCTTATTATTATTGGAAGCTATTTTGTTTTAGACAATGCAACCGAAAGATTTACCTGGGCTGTTTTTAAACAACCTGCTATTCAATACCGAATCGCTGCGTTGATTTTTACAGGCATACAAGCCGTGACTGACAAACAAGTTATTCTACATTCCAATTTAACTTATGCATTTGCTGGCTGGTGTATTTTTGGATTTCTATTTTCAATTCCTTTATTTTTTATCGCTAGAATAAATGTTAGACAACAGCTGTCTAGTTTTTCTAAAAAAGTCACTTTAAAATATATCGGGCTTTGTTTATCGGTTGGAACGATGGTTTTATGTACTAATTATGCCTTTAAAAATATGCAAGTTGGAACAGCATTGGCCTTGTTCCAGATTTCAATACTACTAACGGTACTATTTGGGCATCATTTTTTTAATGAAATGGGTATTCTTAAAAAAATTACTGGCGCCATGATCATGATCGCTGGTTCTTTGCTGATCATATTATTAAAATAAGATTTTTTTGAATTCTTTAATTTGATTAAACTTTTTTAATATATTGTAGCCTAATCTTAAACAAATAAATTGATATGGAAGCTTCAGGATCAAAAATGCGCAGAGTAATGCGTGACTTACACAATAAAGTGGGTTACATTATTGTTAGCCTTGTTATTATTTATGCTTTAAGTGGTATTGTGCAAACTTATCGTGATACTGATTTTTTAAAGCATGAGATACACAACGAAAAAGTAATTGATGCACATTTAGATACAGAAAAATTGGGTAAAATCATTAAGCAAAGAGAACTTAAGATTGAAAAAACAGAGGGTGCTGTTCAATATTTTAAAGGAGGAACTTATAACACAGAAACAGGTGAAGTTAAATTTGTTACCAAAGAATGGTATTCATGGATTACACCATTTACTGAATTACACAAACAAAATAGTAAGGGTATCATTCATTACTTTACTATTGCATTTGCAATAGCTTTGTTTTTTATGTGTGTTTCTGCATTTTGGATGTTTAAACCTGGAACAAAAGCGTTTAGTAGTGGTATTATATTAACTGTTTTGGGGATTGTTGCTTCTATTATTTTAGTGCTTCTAAATTAATATGCTACAATATTTAACGCCTACTGATCCGAGCCAATTAAATGATGCTATTCATTTATTTAACGAATATGCAAGTTCATTAAATATAAGTTTGGCTTTTCAAAATTTTAGTGAAGAATTAAATATTATTGATACTATGTACGGCAGCCCTAGTGGCTGCCTTTTACTTGTATATGATAAAGAGCAGGCCATTGCTTGTGCAGCGTATAGAAAAATTGACGAAGGAATTTGTGAATTAAAAAGAATGTATATCAAACCGCCGTATAGAGGATTGGAAATTGGCCAAACATTGCTTGAAATGCTTTGCAGTAGCGCATTTGACAATGGTTATTCTAAAATGAGGCTTGATACTTTAGATTCTATGTTACCTGCAATTGGTTTATATAAAAAGAATGGATTTTATGAAATCCCGGCCTATTACAACAATCCCAATGAAGGAGTGGTATACATGGAAAAGTGTTTGTAATTAATTAAATTTGGATCACCTAAAAGCATACTCATGTTAAAAAAAATAGCAAAGCTAGTTGGTATTTTATTTTTATTATTAGTTGTTGTATTATTATTCAACACTTTTAAAGACAGCTCAACACTCCCTAAATATACTGTAGAAGGCGCCCCTGCTGCAAATGATTCAGCAGCCGTGCATTTAAGCCAAGCAATTCAAATAAAAACTGTTTCATTTGGAGATACTTTAGCGATTGACACAACTGAGTTTTTAAAATTTAGAAAATTTTTAGAAACAAGCTATCCCAATGTTCATGCTAAGTTGCAAAGACAAATATTTAATCAGTTTAGTTATGTTTATAAATGGGCCGGGAAAGATAGCTCATTACAACCTTATGTATTAATGGCGCATATGGATGTAGTTCCTGTAGAGGCAGTAGCAGAAAGTAAGTGGACGGTTCCATCTTTTAGCGGCACTATAAAAAATGATACCATTTGGGGAAGAGGTGCGGTGGATGACAAGGTTTCTGTGATTGCGATTTTAGAATCTGTTGAACAATTGTTAAAACAAAATTATACACCTAATAGAACAATTTATTTATGCTTTGGTCATGATGAAGAAATTTCAGGTAAGCGTGGCGCCAAAGTAATTAGTAACTGGTTTAAGGAACAAAATATAAAGCCAGCAATGGTTTTAGATGAAGGTGGTCAAATTGATACCAAACATTTTAAGCAATTAAATAGACCTTTTGCAGTAATTGGCACTAGCGAAAAAGGGTATGCCAATTTTGATTTATCTGTTGAAATTCCAGGGGGTCATTCCTCTATGCCTGCAGCGGAAACCGCTATTGATGTTTTAAATAAAGCGATTGAAAAAATTCGCGCACATTCAATGGAGCCTGCTATTACGCCTACTATGCAAGAATTATTAAATAGAACTAAGCCTGCTGAGAAATTTGCGAATCGTTTGGTGCTTAGTAATTTATGGTTGTTTAAAGGCTTGATGATTGGTCAATTGGAAAAAACAAAAGAAACCAATGCCATGGTGCATACTACTTTGGTGCCAACCATTTTGCAATCTGGTATTAAGGATAATGTAATTCCAACCGTTGCCAAAGCAACATTTAATAGCCGTATTCTTCCTGGACAAACTAGTGATGATGTTTTAAAATTTATTACCAATGCGGTTAATGACGATCGAGTAGTTATTAAGAAACAAACAATTTCTTTAATGGAGCCTTCCCCAATTACTCCTTTTGATAACCCTGAATTTAAAAAAGTAGAACAAATTATTTACAAATCTGTTCCTGATGTACTTGTTTCGCCATTTCTAATGATTGGTGCTACTGACTCAAGATATTATAGAAGCTTTAGCAATGCAGTATTAAATTTTTCGGCAGTACAGGATGTTAAAGGGTTTCATGGTATTGATGAGCGTATTGGGAAAACGGATTTAAATAGAATGATCTTTTTTTACAATCAACTAATCACTAAATAATCTTTTACTCCCCTTTATATGAAAAAGTATTTATCCATTTTATTATTAGTATTTATAGCGCTTAAAACATTCGCTCAAAGTCCAATTCAAAATTGGTCCGGCATTTTAAATGCGGGTGGTCAAAAAATTGAATTAAGATTACACATAATTCAAAATGCAGATAAAACCTATACTTCCAACTGGGATGTGCCCGCACAAAAAGCAAAAGGTATTGCCTCCTCAAAAACCACACTTGAGAATGGCCAATTAAGTATTGAAGTTAAAATGATTGGTGCAAGTTATTCAGGCACGATAAACGCAGCCGGTGATAAAATTGAGGGAACTTGGGGTCAATCAGGCATGAATTTTCCTTTAAATATGGAGCCATTAAAAGAAGATGCAGCAGTGGCAGTTATCATGAAACCACAAACACCTAAGCCTCCATTTGCCTATACTTCACAAGATTTAGTTTATCATGGTGAAAATACAAATTTGGATTATGGGGCTACTATTACCTATCCTAATGACAACAAGAAACATTCTTTGGTGATATTAATTACCGGTAGTGGAAAACAAGATAGAGACGAAACCATTTTTGATCATAAGCCATTTGCAGTGATAGCAGATTATTTAACTAAAAAAGGATTTGCTGTATTAAGAGTGGATGATCGTGGCGCTGGAAAATCAACGGGTGATTTTAGTAAAAGTACTTCTGCTGATTTTGCTTTGGATGTTGAAGAACATATCCGTTATGCAAGGTCTTTGGCAATGGTGGATACGAATAAAATTGGATTATTAGGACATAGTGAAGGAGGTTTAATAGCCCCAATGGTTGCAGCGCGGAATAAATCGGTCTCTTTTATTGTTTTATTGGCTGGTCCTGGCATTCAGATTGTTGATTTAATGGGCATACAAAACGAATTAGTTTTAAAATCAGTTGGGGTAAGTCAAGATGCCATAAGCGCCTACATCCCTTTGTATAAAAAATTAATGAAAACCATTGTTGCAACTGATAAAAAAGAGGATGCAATTCTTAAATCAAAAGAGATTGTGAAGGATTGGTATACATCAACGGATAAAACATTGGTTAAAAAAACCACTAATATTAATGATGAGGCAGAAGCTGAAAAATTTGCAAATGCAATGGCTGAAACATTTTCAACCAATTGGTGGAAATATTTTGGGGCTTATGATCCTCAACCAACTTTACAAAAAGTAAAATGCCCTGTGTTAGCTATTAATGGATCTGCCGATATTCAAGTACCAGCAGATGCAAGTATTCATGGTATTGAAGCAGCTTTGAAAAAAGGGGGAAACAAACAATTTACGACCAAGCAATTTGTAGGCCTAAATCATTTGTTTCAAAAATGTACCAAGTGTACTGTGGCAGAATATGGTGAATTAGAAACGACTATTGAGCCTGAAGTGCTTAACACTATTGGTGATTGGTTGGCCACTTTAAAATAATCTTGTAATCCTAGCTTATTAATTCCTTACTTATAGATTTTATAAAAGCGGAAGGGGTAACTCCTTTTCGCTCTTTAAATGCATCAATGAATTTTGATCTTGATGCGAATCCCGCATTCATAGAAATAGCTTCAATGGTTAGGTTGTCTGAAATACCGTCTTCTATTTGTTTACAAACATGATCTATTCTCAAGTTCTTTCTCCATTCACTAAAAGTAATTTGGAGCTCTTTGTTAAAATAAGTAGATAAAAAACGCTCTGGTATTTTCAAGTCAAAAGACATTTGTGAAAGCGTAAATTCCTTTTTTACAAATGGAATATCTAATAAATAGGCGTTTAATAAAATTTCAAATTCATTAATGTCTATCGATGGTTTTGTTTTTGAAGGTAAATTTGATTTAATCTCTTCAATAATACTTTCATTTTTTACCGCATCCGAATAGGATACATTGCCATATAAAATTTTAGGGAATAGGAATAAGAATATGTTTTGAATAAAAAAACCTCCACCAGATATTTCAAAATAATATTTCTCTGTAAATATTTCACTTGATTTGTAGCCAAACAAATTAAATGCATGGCCATAAACAGTGGTCATATGACCGATGCTATTGATGCTTATAACAATTTGTATAAAGGCTAATAAAAAGAACCATCTCTGTAATACTTTGTGATTGCTTGAATGTCTTTGAAATAAAGCAAATTCTCTTTTTGTATAAGTGTAAAAATAGCCAACACTCAATAATGCATATATAAGTAAATGAACCGATCTGCTAAATAGTATAAACTCAAAAGAAACTAAATAAAAATTCAAACTATAGTTTTCAGTAACGTCTACAATATTATGTGCAATTTTTATTTTTTCCGAAAAAGGGAGTGTGGTATAAGGCAAGCAAACAATAATGCATAACACTGCCGGAATCAAATGCAGTAAGTCTATTTTTTTCAATTTATTGTTATCACTTAAAGTTGTTTTAACATAATAAAACAATAAAGGTCCAAGTAAATAGGATAAGGGCAGCCAGTTCACAAAACAGATCCCTTCCCAAAATAAATTCTTAGTAAAGTGTAAGCCAAAATATACAAGTACAATCGCATTACAACATAAAAAGAAAAGTGCTAAGAATATATTTGATCTGTTTAAAGAGCTTAAATAATATATGAGTATAAAAGAAGTGAAAATTCCGAAAATGGGTGCCAATATTGCCATAAAAATAGCTGCTTAGTTTTAAACGTTGGTTCAAGATAGTAAAAAACTATTAAAATATAATTTATAATTATTATTTAATAAATGCATCATATAGTTTATTTACAGCAGCTTTAATAACGTAATTAAAACCACTATCATAAGTATTTCCAATTCCATTAGAAATCACCACTATTCCAAAATCTTTTTGCGCATTAAAAAACATTGCACTATATAAACCATATGCCGATCCAGTATGTCCACACATTACTTCGCCTGGAATTAATTTTTCAGTTGTCTCAAGCGCCAAACCATAACCCTCCTCATCAGATAATTTTGTTTGCATTTGTGTGGCACTATTTTCTGATATGATGCGCACTCCCTTATACTTTCCTTTTTGGCTATGCATAATCATGTATTTTGCCAAATCAGTTGCTGAAATTTTCATTCCGCCGGTAGGTGAAAAAATGGGTGTAGTCACACCTAATACATGATTTTTTATTTCCTCACTTCTAGGATTATAAGCAGCTGTGGCAGCTATTAATTTAAAAGAATCAGTATTGTACTCATATAGGGTAGCAAATCTTGATTTATCTAAGGAGTCAACACAATAACCACCATACAATCCCAATGGATCAAGTATATGATGCTTTACATATAAATCAAATCGCTCTCCTGCCGTTTTTTCAATTACTGCACCAGTCATATTAAAATTCAAATTGCAATATGCATAACCCTTTCCTGGTTCATAATCATTATAGCATTTTGCAAAATCTTTATTCTTTGCAGGATCTATCACATCTAAACTAAAATAACCTTGACTATCATTTACCGAGGAAGTATGAGACATAATCATTCTTAAAGTAATGACCGTATTAGGAAATTTAGGATTTCTTACAGGGAATCCTACTAATTTACTAAAGTCGTCATCTAGCGACAATTTACCTGCTTCCACCAATTGCATGATAGAAGTTGCTGTAAATGATTTTGAAATGGATGCAATTCTGAAGATTGAATTATCCGTTAGCGGAATATTTTTTTCAATGTCTTTTAACCCAAAAGAGTGGGTGTAAATTATTTTATGGTGCTTTACTACAGCAACCGAAAAACCAACAACATTGCTAGAATCCATTACTTCCTTAATTCCAGCTTCGGCCTTAGCTACTTGCGTTTTAAAATTTTGCGCTTGAATTTTACCAAATGATAAAACCAAGAGTATTAAAACCAATAAATGCTTCTTCATAATTTATGCTTGTACATAAATTTAAACAATTTAATTACAAGTGCCATCAAACATCAAAAACTTTATAAAACCGGCCATTTTACCAAAAAAGAGCAAGTTATTGCGTTATATAGACACAATAATTATTTATATTTATATTC
>DAIUEC010000031.1:0-23975 GCA_036845345.1 Sediminibacterium sp. | reverse complement strand
AATGCAAGTGCCGAAGATTGTGCTAATTATTGTATCACTTTGTTCTCTGACTTAACTAAGATGGTAACTATGCAAAACTTATTCCATGACGGTGGTTACTCTACTACTGGTGTGAGTGATTTAATTATGCAAAAAGCAGGTATCACTGAATAATTGACTGAGTCAAAACACTTTCATTAAAACAACATGAGCAATAACAACAACAGAAATAATATCAATCCTAAATTAATTGAGTCTATCGGTTACTTGGGTTCCTTATTAAGCTGTATCACTTTTGTTCCACAAGTGTATCTTTCATGGAAATCACATAGTGTGGGTGATTTAAGTTTAATCATGGTGTTGATTGTAAACTTTAGCTGTATTGTTTGGTTAACTTATGCTTACTTAATTAAAAGCCGACCAGTGTTAATTGCCAACACAATCGTTTTAATCTTAAGCTTAATGTTGCTTTATTTTAAATTAACATTTTAATTTTTAAAACATACTGAATATAAAAAGGGCTAACAAAATTGTTAGCCCTTTTTATATTTTAATCATAGTAGTTCGGTTCCATAAAAGCAAAGCTTCATACGGACTTCATAAAACGATTTGATTTATTAATGAATTATTTTAATTATTCAATTAATACTCATCTTCATTGAACATAAAATCCTCTTGGCTTGGATAATCAGGCCAAATGTCTTCAATGCTCTCGTATATTTCTCCTTCGTCTTCTAACTCTTGCAAGTTTTCAACTACTTCAATTGGAGCACCGCTTCTGATAGAGTAGTCAATTAATTCATCTTTGGAAGCTGGCCAAGGAGCTTCTTCTAAATAGCTGGCTAATTCTAATGTCCAAAACATAGCGTATTATTTTGTGCAAAAGTAGCCGTATAAATGATATAACCAAATGTGTTTTTTCTACAGGATGTAAACAAATTTTTAATTTTTGCTTAAAATGACTCAGAATTATTAGGTTTGTAGCATGAACCAAAGCTCAAAATTGCTAGTTGCCAAGGATATTTGGAAAAATTATGGCCCTGTAGCCGTATTAAAAGGGGTTTCCTTGGAAATAGACAAAGGGGAGCTAGTATCGATAGTGGGGGCTTCCGGGGCAGGTAAATCCACCCTACTTTATATTGTGAGCAGCCTTGAAAAGGCCGACAGAGGGGAAGTTTTTTTTAATGGACAAGCTGTAACCGAGCTCAACAACAAACAACTAGCTAATTATCGAAACCATTCTATAGGATTCGTTTTTCAATTTCATCATTTATTACCAGAGTTCACTGCTTTAGAAAATGTTTGCATTCCAGGCTGGATCGCAAAATCTGCCAAAAAGAAAGTGAATGACAGAGCAATGGAATTATTAGACTTTATGGGACTTGCCGATAAAGCATCTAAAAAGCCAAATAGTTTATCGGGTGGTGAACAACAAAGAGTAGCAGTTGCAAGGGCTTTATTGAATAATCCAACACTCATTTTTGCAGATGAGCCTACTGGAAATTTAGATAGTGAAAATGCTGCTTCCTTACACGAACTTTTTATAAGACTTAGAAACGAAATGAATCAGAGTTTCTTAGTAGTAACGCACAATGAATTACTTGCTAATATGAGTAACAGAAAATTGCAAATGAAGGACGGTCAAATAATTTAAACCCTTGCCTTCCAAGGTTGATCTGCAATTCCATTTAAGTGACCAATGTATCTTGCTACAACAAATAAGTAATCGCTCAAACGATTTAAGTATTGTATCACCATTGGTTCTACAAACAAATTTTCTTCCTGCAAATTAACACACCAACGTTCTGCTCTACGGCAAACACATCGTGCAATATGTGCAGTGGAGATGGCTTGATGACCTCCAGGTAAAATAAATGATTTCATTGGCTCCAATACTAAATTCATCGCATCAATTTGTTGCTCTAAATAAGTAATATCACTTTCTTTTAAATCTGGTATTTTTAAATGAGGCTCTTTATCCGGATCACAAGCCAAGGATGAACCTACTGTAAATAATCTGTCCTGAACTTCTTTTAAAATAGTTTTGATTTCTTCGTTTGTTAACAAATCGCTCAACAATCCTATAAATGAATTTAGTTCATCTACTGTTCCGTAAGTTTCAATTCTAATATGACTTTTAGGCACTCTTGTACCCCCTATTAATGATGTTTTTCCTAAATCACCGCCCTTTGTATAAATTTTCATAATCCTCTTTTTGCTTGCTTACTGCTATTAACAAAACTAATAAAATAAAGTTCAACGTCTATAAAAAAAGCCCCCAATTGGAGGCTTCTTATTCACTATTTATATACCAAATTGTTATCTTGGCTTATTGTTTAAAGTATCAGTTTCAATTAAGCCGTCTCTTAAACGAACTACACGGTGTGCATATTGAGCAATGTCTTCCTCATGGGTAACCAATACTACAGTGTTACCTGCAGCTTGGATTTTACCAAACAATTCCATTACCTCTACTGATGTTTTAGAATCCAAATTTCCTGTTGGCTCATCCGCTAATAAGATAGATGGATTGTTTACCAAGGCACGTGCAATCGCAACTCTTTGAATCTGTCCACCACTCAACTCATTGGATTTATGATGACTTCTATCCGCCAAACCTACTTTTTCCAAAGCAACCATGGCACGATCAATTCTTTCTTTTTTTGAAATACCAGCATATACTAATGGAAGTGCTACATTTTCGGCTGCTGATAAACGAGGCAACAAATTAAATTGTTGAAACACGAAACCAATTTCAATATTTCTAATGCCTGCTAATTCATCATCAGTCATTTTACTTACATCATGTCCATTTAAATTGTAAGTACCATTTGTTGGAGAATCCAAACAACCTAAAATATTCATCAATGTACTTTTACCACTACCCGATGGTCCCATTAATGCAACATATTCATTGCGATTGATATCCAAATTAATTCCCTTTAATACAGGAATTGCTTGGTTCGCCATGAAATAACTTTTTTGAATATCTCTTAATTGAATTACCGATGACATACTTAATTATTTATTGATGACTTTAGGTACTTTAAAAAATGCGCCATCCGATTCAGGTGCATTTAACAAAGCAGCCTCTCTTGTTATTGAACCATTTACCTCATCCTTTCTTAAGACATTTACTGCGTCCCCCATATGCATTAAAGGATCGGTTCCAGTGGTATCCAAGGCATTTAATTGTTCTACAAAAACAACCAAATCTTGCATATCTGTAACGAGCTTATCCATTTTTTCAGGAGCCACATTTAACCTAGATAAATGCGCCAAATGGTTTACTAATTTAGAATCTACTTGCATAATACAAATGTAGGTCAATCCAATTAACCCTCAAGTGCCTTTTGTTAAAAGGTTATTATGCACAATTAATGGCAATTAGACAGGTAAATGGCTAAAATTGAAAAGATTTTTTTGAAATTAGTTGCATAACTAACTAATTTTACACAAACGCTTTAATTATGCAAAGATCTATTAAAAATGTAGTGGTTTTAGGAAGTGGCGTAATGGGCTCAAGAATCGCTTGCCATTTTGCAGGTGTAGGGGTAAAAGTATTGTTATTAGATAGATTAACCCCAGGCGCTGAAGCATCAGAAGTAAAAAAAGAACGCAATAAATTGGTTGATGATTCTTTAACTGCTTCCATAAAATCAAATCCTTCTCCTTTATATAATGCAGCTGCTGCTAAATTAATTGCTACAGGAAATTTTACAGATGATATCGCAAAAATTGCCAATGCAGATTGGATTATTGAAGTAGTAGTAGAGCGCTTAGATATTAAAAAACAAATTTACGAGGAAGTTGAAAAGTATAGAAAGCCTGGAACATTAGTAAGCTCTAATACTTCGGGGATTCCTATTCATTTAATGGCGGAAGGTCGTAGTGAAGATTTTCAAAAACATTTTTGTGGAACTCACTTTTTTAATCCACCAAGATATTTGCGTTTATTAGAAGTAATCCCTACGCCTAAAACAGATCCATCAGTGATTGATTTTTTCATGCATTATGGAGATGTGTTTTTAGGAAAGACCACCGTTTTATGTAAGGACACACCTGCGTTTATCGCTAACCGTGTTGGGGTTTTTAGCATGATGAGTGTTATTCATATTATGGAGAAAATGGAAATGACCATTGATGAAATTGAATCATTAACAGGCCCGATCATGGGGCGTCCTAAGTCGGCAACATTTCGTACAGCGGATGTGGTGGGCTTAGATACTTTAGTAAAAGTAGCAAAAGGCGTCGCTGATAATTGTCCTAATGATGAAGCAATTGCAACATTTGCACTACCAATTTGGTTGGAAAAAATGGTGGAGCAAAATTGGTTAGGTGATAAAACAGGTCAGGGATTTTTTAAGAAAGTAAAAACTGCTACTAGCAAAGAAATATTAACGCTGAATTTAAAAACATTAGAATACGAGCCGCGCAACAAACCAAAATTTGCATCTATTGCAGCAGCAAAAGGAATCGAAAATTTAGGGGAAAGAATTAAATCATTATACGCAGGTACCGACAAGGGTGCTGCTTTTATTCGTGCATTTCATCATGCATTGTTCTCATATATAAGTTTTAGAATTCCTGAAATTAGTGATGAAATATATCGTGTAGACGATGCTTTAAAAGCAGGCTTTGGTTGGGAAATTGGTGCTTTTGAAACATGGGATGCATTAGGTGTTAGCAATGTGATTGCAGCCATGAAAGCAGAAAATATTTCGATTGCTCCATGGGCGGAAACAATGGCTAGCAAAGGACTTTCTTTTTACCAAGTAAAGGAAGGCAAACGCTACTACTATGATATTGCATCACAGGATTATAAATTAATACCAGGTACAGAATCCTTTATTATATTATCTGATCATAAAGAAAAAACCATCTGGAAAAATGCTGCTTGTAATTTAGTAGACATTGGAGATGGAGTGGCTGGATTTAGTTGGAACACAAAAATGAATAGTATTGGAGGAGAGGTTTTAGAAGGACTTAATAAATCTATCGCCATTGCCGAAGAAAAATACAATGGCTTAGTAATTGCTAATGAAGGAAATTTATTCAGCGCTGGTGCCAATGTGGGTATGATTTTTATGCTAGCGATTGAACAGGATTATGAGGAACTTGATATGGCAATACGTGCATTCCAAAACAGTATGATGCGTGTACGCTACTCTTCCATTCCTGTGGGTATTGCACCTCATGGACTTACTTTAGGTGGAGGTTGTGAAATGAATTTACATGCGGATACTATTGCTGCAGCTGCAGAAACCTATATTGGATTAGTTGAATTAGGCATTGGCGTTATTCCTGGCGGTGGCGGTACCAAAGAATTGGTATTACGTGCTTCCGATGAAATGCATATTGATGAACCAGATACCATTACCTTGAAAAATAGATTCTTACAAATTGCTACTGCTAAAGTGGCTACCTCCGCACAGGAAGCAATGGACATGGGCATTTTTAGAAAAGGGCAGGATCATATTGTATTGAATCAGTCGCGCAGAATTGCAAAAGCGAAAGAGCAGGTATTGAATTTATATAATGCAGGATATACCCAAGCACAACAAAGAACAGATATTAAAGTATTGGGAAAATCTGCCTTAGGTGCTTTATACGCTGGTATCAATGCCATGTGGAGAGGTGGATATGCAACTGATCACGATAAATTAGTAGCTCAAAAATTAGCGTATGTAATGTGTGGTGGCGATTTAAGTGAAGCAACATTAGTGAATGAGCAATATTTATTAGACTTAGAAAGAGAAGCATTCTTAAGCTTATGTGGTCAAAAGAAAACATTGGAAAGAATACAGTCCGTAATTACTGCTGGCAAACCTATTCGTAATTAAAAAATGTAATTAGAAATTAACTTTCAAGATGAAAGAATAAAATAATTACACTTTTCCATAAAGCGTTTCATCAGAGACGCTTTATTTTTTTAATAGCTGCGATAAAGCTTCCTCAACGGTTGGATATTCAAACTGAAAGCCAGCATCTTGTATTTTTTTACTTGAAACATTGGCACTCTTTAATACTTCGATACTCATTTCGCCTAACATTATTTTTAGTACAAACTCAGGTACTTTTACCGTAATATTAAATGGAAATAATTTTTTAGCAACCAATTCTACAATTTGTTTATTACTTGCAGGCATTGGTGCCACTGCGTTGTAGGTTCCTTTTATATTTTCATTGGTTGCTGCAAATAAGATCATTTTACATAAGTCCTGCTGATGTATCCAACTCATTATTTGAGTACCCGCCCCTAAAATAGTAGCCAATCCAAATTGTGCAGGCTTGATAAATTCAGCCAATGCTCCTCCCCTTTTATTAAATACAATACCAATTCTTAAAGTCACTAATCTGATTCCCATATTTGCAATGGAGGCAACACTTTGCTCCCACTTTTGACAAGTAGTTCCTAAATAAGAATTGTCTGGCGAATCTGTTTCCTTAAAACCATTTTGCAAAGACTCCGCAGTATCTGGGCCATACCATCCAATAGCAGATGCGCTGACAACCGTTTTTACTTTATGTTCATTTTCAGTTAACGCCTTCACTAATAAAGTGCCTGACTGCACCCTGCTTTGAACAATTTCTTCTTTTCTTTTTTTAGTCCACCTTTTAGTGGCCACAGACTCTCCTGCTAAATGCACAATGATATCTGCCAACTTTAATGCCTCAGGGTCAATATATTGCTTTTCAATATCCCATTGCGCATAAGTTAAATGCAAACGACTCGACTTTTTTTCCGATCTGGTTAAGACAATTACATCATATCCGTTATCAATTAGATAATTGGTTAGCGCCTGCCCTACCATGCCCGTACCGCCTGTAATTAATACTGTTTGCATAAAGCAAAGATAGCCCAAATTAGTATCTAATTAAAAAACCCCGCCTATTCGGCGGGGTTACAACTAAATCAACTGTACCATAAAAAACTTCGTTAATCTGGCTTCTTACCATCCAAGAATGTATTGATGGTAGAAATCTGAGTTTGGTTATTCTCATCCTGATCAACTGTATACTTACTATAATAGTTTTCTACAGAAGCCAATGTGTTGCCAAACAAATCCATATTCCTTCTAACATAAGCAGGCACTTCATCAAATTCGGCGCTTGGATCGTTGCCATTGCCTACGTTGAAAGATAAATTTCTTAATTTTTGAATACGCTCACGTACTTTTCTTCTTTGCTCTTCAGAATCATCAATCGGCATTTCAAAGTTTTTAGCACTTGATTTTGATTGGCTATTGCTATTTTCAAAATCTTGTTCACGCACTACTAATTGCATCGCTGGTTCTTCTTCTAATACCACTCTAAATGAAGATTCAAAAACTTCTTCAGGAGCAGCTGTTGGAGCTTCCGCTACTGGAGCAACTGCTTCAGCAACAATTGATTCATTTACTTGTTCTATCGCTTCAACAGCATTTACTGCAACTTCAACATCAAATTCGTTTACCGTATTTAATGCATCTATTGAAGCAGTAGTTTCATCAGCATAAATATTAGTAGGCTTACTTAAAACAAACTCAGTTGCTTCTGCACTAAAATTATACGTAGGCTCTTCGGCTGGTGTTTCCATATCTAAATGAAAAACAATTTCCTCTGAAGCTTCTTCTTCATACTCTTCTTCTTCAAATACTTCTTCTTCGAAAACTTCTTCTTCAAAACTTGTTGATTCAAAAGCATCTAATGCTGGTGTTTCTACAAATACATTTGAAACCTCAGGTGTTTCAATCACTAAGCTTGGTGCTAAATGTGATTGATCTATGTTTTCAGCAGCTTCAATAATTACATCCGCATTATCTGCTGTTTCTTCAATATCAAATGTAAAATGAACTGGCGCTTCCTCTTCTACCAATGTATTTTGAATTGACGCTTCATTAGTTGCAGCTGGCGTTTCTACTTGAGCTGGTGCTTCTGGCGCCAAAGTCATTACAATCTTTTCCTCAGTTGGTAATTCTTCTTTTTTTACTTCGTCTTTTTTGAATGGATTTTTTCCTTCAAAACCTGTAGCGATTAAAGTGATACCAATTTTTTCTCCTAAAGTATCATCATATCCACTTCCCATAATTACATCACTGTGTTCCCCTGTGCGCTCACGTAAAATGGTACTGATTGTTTCTAATTCATCCATGCTGCATTCAAAATCTCCCTCAGCACTATTGATATTTAATAAAATCCATTTTGCACCTTTAATATCATTGTCGTTTAACAATGGAGAATTCAATGCTTCTTCAATAGCTCTTTGTGCTCTATTTTCACCTTCTACTTCGGCCTTACCTAAAATAGCTACACCGCCATTTTTCATAACTGTACAAACGTCCGCGAAATCCACAATAATATGACCACGACTATTAATAACATCCGTGATACATTTTGCAGCAGTAGCCAAAACGTTATCTGCTTTTGTGAAAGCTTCTTTCATTTTTAAATTACCGTATTGTACGCGTAATTTATCGTTAGAGATCACCAATAAAGTATCTACTAATGGCTTTAATTGGTTGATACCATCCTCAGCTTGCTTTTGACGACGAGGTCCTTCAAAACCAAATGGAGTGGTTACGATACCCACTGTTAAAATGCCTAAATCTTTACAGATTTTTGCAATAATTGGTGCACCACCTGTACCAGTACCACCGCCCATTCCGACAGTGATAAAAGCCATTTTGGTATTCACCTCTAAAATTTTCTTGATTTCTTCTAAAGACTCTTCTGTTGCTAATTTTCCTACAGAAGGATCAGCACCTGCTCCTAAACCTTGTGTCAAATGGGGTCCTAATTGAATTTTATTAGGCACCGGACTTTGTTCAATGGCTTTAGAATCGGTATTACATATGATAAAATCTACACCTTCGATATCTTGATGAAACATGAAATTTACGGCATTGCTACCGCCGCCACCAACGCCTAAGACCTTGATGATGGATGATTTTTGCTTTGGTAAGTCAAATTGAATCATTCGTTTTGTTTTTTAAATGGGTTAGTTAGTTGAAACTTAGTTGGTTAGTATGTTCGAAATTAATCCTTTTGCAAATTTTTAGGTAGAATAATTATACCCACTAGATGTGTATAATTATTTCAATAATGGATCCTCGTCTTCACTAAAAATTTCGATCAAATTCGTCTTGAAACGATCCCAGAATTTTTCCTTTCTTTTTTTGATTAATTCAGGATCATTCACTGTTTTTTCTTCCGCTCCAACAAATGGCGCTTCAACTTCCTCTACCATGTCTTCAGCCTCAACAGTTAACTCCTTAGGAACTTCTACTTTCTTAAAGTTATTTTCAAATACCTTATAGTTTTGCTCATAATCATTATAGCCTTTCAAGATTAAACCAATACATGTTGAATACATTGGCTTCTTTAATTCGTCAATATGATTTGGCGCTAAATGCTCATTAGGTAAGCCCACTCTTGCATTCAAGCCAGTAGTGTACTCAGTTAATTGAATTAAATGCTTTAATTGAGAACCTCCACCTGTTAAAATGATACCTCCATTTAACAATCTGCTATCCAAATCCAATTGCTTCAAATGATAAGTAACAAAATCCAATATCTCACTCATTCTAGCTTGAATAATTCCCGCTAAACTTTTAACACTTATTTCTTTTGCAGGCATTCCTTTTAATCCAGGAATGGTAACATATGCATTTGCATTTGCCTCATTTGCCAAAGCACTACCAAATTGAACTTTCATTGCTTCTGCCTGGCTTTTCAAAACGCCCAATCCCATACGAATGTCATGGGTGATATTTTCACCACCAAAAGGAATAACTGCAGTGTGCTTTAAAATACCATCATAAAATACGGCAAGGTCACTTGTACCACCACCAATATCTAAAATAGCCACACCTGCTTCCAAATCAATATCACTCATTACCGCACTCGCCGAAGCCAATGGTTGTAATACTAAATCTTTTGTTTTTAATCCGCTTCTTTCTACCGAACGATTAATGTTACGGATTGCATTTCTATCTCCTGTTAATATCAAAAAGTTAGCGCCCACTTTAACACCATTTACACCAATTGGCTCTTTGATATTTGCATTATTATCAACATGAAACTCCTGCGGAATTACATCAATAATTTGATCTCCTGCAGGAATGAACGTCTTTTTCTGGTTGTTGATCAATTGCTCAATTTCCCAAGCTTGAATTTCATTTTCAGCATCCTGTCTTACCATGTCACCACGGGTTTGTAAACTCTTGATATGGTGTCCAGCGATACCCACATACACTTCCTTGATATCTAAACTAGGATTACTTTTTTGACAATTTTCCAAAGCTTGTTGAATAGCTTTGATGGTTTGGTCAATATTTAAAACTTGACCATGTTGTACTCCATTACTATTGGCACGTCCGAATCCTAAGATTTCTAATTTGCCAAATTCATTTTTACGACCTGCGATTGCAGCAATTTTCGTGGTACCGATGTCTAAACCTACGATTATAGGGGAATCATTCTGACTCATTTTTTATAGTTTTTTAGTTGTTTAGTTGTTGTTGGAAGGACTCTGTTTTGGCATGACTGCTTTTGCAGACTTCTTCTCCTGATTTAACGCTTTATTATTCGATTTATTGTTTAATTTTTTAATGTTTTCTTTAGTTTTTGCCTTAACCACTTTTTTAGTTGTCGGTTTAGCATCCTGAACGGGTTTAGGCTTTGGAACCGTGTCCATCTTTGGTGCAGAATTTACGATTGGCAAAGGTTTTTTGACAACGGTATCTGCAGTTGACATACTTGTATCCACAACAGACTGCAATTGAATAACCGGCATGGTACCTGGCGCATATTTAATGGGGTCAAGTCCTTTTTTCAAAGCCACCACCTGATGGTCAAATCTTACATCCAAAACATGGTAAGCATTAATGCCTGATGGCACCCACACTTTTTTATAAAAAGTATATAGCCTGTTTAATTTGTCTTCTAAATTTTCAACAGAACCTAATAATACCGTATGATCCCCCAATGTTGGAATCATTTCAAAATCGCCATTAGGTTCAATATTTACTTGTGCAATCTGTGCTAGATAAAAACTATCCTGTTGTATGGTTTTTGCAAATGTCAAAATATCATTTAACAGTAAACTATCTGGATTGGATAATTTTTCTTGATCCGATGGGAAACCAGTAAAAATTGGCAAACGCATTACAGAAAGCTGTCTTAAAGGCAAACGTGTTCCAGTTTTATCAATGTAGAAAGAATTGCCAGCAACCGAAAATATTCTTGCAACAGGAAGCCTTTGTTCAATTTTAACTTGCAGTTGTTGTTGATTGTCTATAAAAATATTAGCATGCTCTACCCACTTTGTAGTACCCAATGCTTTCTCTAATTGAGGGAGATTAATATTGCCAATAGGTGTACCCACATTAACCCCTTGTTCATTGATAAAACGAAGAATTTCCTTTTCATCCATAAATAAAAATCCACTCGTGTTTCCTGTCAATTCAATTTGAATAGCAGTACATTTTTTTTCTGTCTTTGCCTTCCATGCAAAAACAAATAATACCACTAACCCAATAGCAGCAATGGCCCACAAAATCCTTATTAATATATATTTCCAGCGCTTCATTATAATTGGGTAAATATTTCTTGAACTTGATTGATACAAACATCTATATCTCCTGCACCTGCCATTACGACTAACTTATCATTGGTAGTTGCTGCCCACTGCATTAACTCTTCTTTGCTCATTACTCTTTTTGTATCCAATTTCATTCCTGCTAATAACATATCACTTGTTACGCCAAGAATGGGTAATTCTCTAGCAGGATAAATTGGCAATAAAATAACTTCATCTGCCTTATCCATTACTTCCATAAATCCTGCAGCTTGATCCTGTGTACGGCTATATAAATGAGGTTGAAAAATCAATACCATTTTTTCAGAAGGATATAAACTACGCACTCCACCAATTAATGCATTCAATTCTTCAGGATGATGCGCATAATCATCGATTAACACTTTTTTATCGGTTTTCACCTTGTATTCAAAACGACGCTTTACTCCTTTAAAAGCAGCAACTGCTTCTTTGATTTTAGTTTCCTCAATTCCAAGCGTAAGTGCAATCGCAATCGAAGCGGTAGCATTTTCAACATTATGCAGGCCACCCATATTTAAAACTACATTTTGTAAAACACCGGCAGGATGTACAATATCAAAAAAGTAAGAACCGTCAACTACTTTTAAATTTATAGTATGATAAGAAGCGCCATTTAAATTGAAGCCATAGGTAAATACATTTTTATTGTTTTTATCAATAGCAAATTCAGTCCCTAACTTTTGAATAAGTGTGCCGCCTGGTTTAATTTTATCAGTGAATTGACCAAATGCTTTTAACACTTCCTCTGGAGTTCCATAAATATCCAAATGATCAGGATCTACTGCTGTTACCACTGCAATATTGGGTGCTAATTTTAAAAAGCTTCTATCATATTCGTCTGCCTCTACAACCACTACATTATTTTCATGACTCCAAAAATTGGTACCATAATTTGAAGCAATACCTCCTAAAAAAGCATTACAACCATATCCAGAATGACGCAATATATGTGCTGTCATTGAAGTGGTGGTAGTTTTACCATGTGTACCAGCAATCGCAATCGTAAATGCATTTTCTGTAATCCAATTTAATACATCGCTGCGCTTTACTACATTGTATCCATTATCCTTGCAATAATTTAACTCGTTATGGGAAGAAGGTATTGCTGGTGTATACACAACAACTGTTGCTGCTTTATCAATTTGATTAATATCATCTTGAAAATGAACTTTAATCCCCTCTTTTTCTAAATCATCTGTTAAAGCAGTAGGTGTTTTATCATAACCTGAAACCACTACCCCTTGGGTATTAAAATATCTTGCTAATGCACTCATGCCAATGCCACCAATCCCTATGAAATAAATATGCTTAATATTAGTTAATGGATTCATATTAGTTACTATTTGAATTTTCTAATTTATTAATGATTGCCTTCGCGATTACATCATCTGCATCTATTCGAGCGAATGATTTAATTTTATTTTCCATTGAATTACACAGCGCTTCATCATTCACTAATTGACTAATGGATTCAATTAATTTTTCGGCTACTTCCTGATCTTTCACTATCATTGCGGCACCTTCATTTACCAAACTCATTGCATTAAATGTTTGATGATCTTCGGCTGCAAATGGATATGGTACAAACACAGCTGCTTTTCCTGTGATACAGATTTCAGCAACCGCCATCGCCCCAGATCTACTCACAACGATATCGGCTGCACTATAGGCAGCACTCATATCATCAATAAATGAATTCACATATACATTTGAATAATTGTTAGCTGCACTCATGTACTCATTTGCATTTGGTTTCCCTGTCTGCCAAATAAGTTGAATATCGAGTTGAACAAATTTTTCTAAATTATTTTTTATTACTTTATTAATTGAAGCTGCTCCTAAACTTCCTCCTACAATTAATAATGTTTTTCTTGTTGGCAACAATCCAAATGTCAATAAGGATGCAGCCTTTGTAGCATTTTGCTCAATGATGTTTTTACGAACAGGATTACCTGTTACCATAATTTTTTGAGCAGGGAAAAATTTCTCCATTCCCTTGGTCCCCGTAAATATGAAGGTTGCATTTTGTCCAAGCCATATATTTGACTTTCCTGCAAATGCATTGGATTCATGGATAAAGCTTGGTATGTTTTTTGCTTGGGCGAATTTTAATACCGGAAAACTTGAATAACCACCCACCCCAAAAACCGCATTTGGTTTGAACTTGTTAAAAATAGCTCTCACCTGAAAAAAACTTTTTACAAGCTTAAAAGGCAAGCTCCAATTTTTAAGAATATTAGATCTATTTAATCCTGCAATGGTAAGCCCTTTGATTTTATAACCCGCTTGAGGCACTTTCTCCATCTCCATTTTTCCTTTAGCACCCACAAATAATATTGCTGCATCTGGTTGCATTTTTTGAATAGCTTGCGCTACTGCAATTGCAGGGAAGATATGTCCTCCCGTGCCGCCACCTGCAATAATAATACGTAATGGTTTATGCATTTGCTGGAGTTGGATTGTTTGGTGATTCAGTATCTTGTTCAGGAACTTCAATTTCTGTTTCAACAGGTGCATTACCTTCAAGTTGTTCCACATTTCTTGCAACACTCAATATCAACCCAATAGAACAACAAGTAAAAATAAAAGAGCTACCACCCATACTCACTAAAGGAAGCGTTACGCCTGTTACAGGAACAATATTTACGTTCACTGCCATATTTGCAATCGCCTGTATGATTAATGTAAAACTTAATCCTAGTGCAAGGAATGCTCCAAATGCATAAGGACATTTCCTAAATATTCTAATACATCTAAATAAAAATACCAAGTAAACAAACATGATAAATACGCCGCCAACAAGCCCATATTCTTCAATAATGATTGAATAAATAAAGTCATTATACGCTTGCGGTAAAAAATTTCTTTGACGACTATTACCTGGACCTAAACCAAATAATATACCTCCATTTGCAATCGCAATTTTTGCTTGTTGCACCTGATAGGGAACTTCCTTTTCATTAGGATACATAAAGTCCTGAATCCTACTCACCCAAGTATTAAAACGTACAAATATTTTTCCTTTTTCCGCGACAGCAGGCTTGTCCTCATCAGAAACAGTTGCTTTCCCTGTTTTATGGGTTGCCACTGCAATGCTTATTAATATTAGTACGGGAATCATTGCCACTGCAATGGTTAAGCCAATATGTTTTAAACTAATTCTACCAATAAACATTAACAATAAGGAAGTAGCTCCTGTTAATAATGCGTTAGATAGGTTCGCTGGCATAATTAACACACAAGTAAGAAATACAGGAATAATGACAGGTAAAAATCCTTTTTTAAAGTCTTTTATAACATCCTGTTTTTTACTTAATGTTCTTGAAATAAACATGAATAAAGCCAACTTAGCCAAATCACTTGTTTGAAAAGTCAAGTGTATAATGGGTAATTTGATCCATCTACTTCCATCATTAATTTTTGCTCCAAAAAACAAAGTATAAATTAATAAAGGAATTGAAATTGCATACATGATGGATGCAATTCTAGAAAACATGGTATAGTTGACACGATGGAGTCCAAAAATAATCACCAAACCAACCATCGTAAATCCTAATTGCTTAAATAAAAACTTACTTGTATTACCACCCAAAGATTTATAAGCAAGTGATCCTGTTGCACTATATACAACCAAAATTGAAATCAAGGACAATACAATTACTAACCCCCAGATGTATTTATCCCCTCTTGTTCTTTGGTCCAAGTGTTCTCTAACCCCACTGATCGTAGGCATTTGAGAAAATAGCTTATCGTTGGATTGGTTAAACATTTTATAATTCTTTTACTGCAGCTTTAAATTGGCGACCTCTGTCTTCATAATTTTTAAATAAATCAAAACTTGCACATGCTGGACTTAATAAAACTACTGCTCCTTTTTCAGCAAGCTTAAATGATTCAGTTACTGCTTTGCTTGCACTATCTGCTTCAACAATCACAGGAACAATATCTTTAAAGAATTCTACGATTTTTTTATTGTCTGTACCCATACATACAATTGCTTTTACCTTTTCTTTAATTAGTTCAGCAATTAATGAGTAATCGTTTCCTTTGTCTACGCCACCTAAAACTAGAATAGTTGGCTTTTGCATACTTTCCAATGCATACCAAGTGCTGTTAACATTGGTAGCCTTACTATCATTTATAAAATCAACTCCCTTAACAGTAGCCACAAATTCCATTCTATGTTCTAGATTGTGGAAATTGCTAACCGCTTCACGGATTTTTTCTTTTCTAATTCCTAATGTGGTTGCCGCAATGCTTGCAGCCATTGTGTTATAAGCATTGTGTTTGCCTTTTAAAGCGAAATCATAAATGCTCATGGTTACACGTTCTTCTTGGATTTTTAACATCATTTGATCGTTTTTGATGTAGCCTCCTTTTTTTACTTCTTGTTTCATAGAAAATGGTAGTGGGTTAGTATTATAAGTTAGTAGTGCTAAATGTTTTACAATTATTTCATCATCTATACAATAAATGAAACAATCTGATTCGGTCTGATTTTCGATAATTCTGAATTTGCTTTTCACATATCTTTCAAATTCATAATTGTATCTATCTAAATGATCTTCGGTAATGTTTAATAAAATAGCGATATCTGGTTTGAAAAATTTAATATCATCTAATTGGAATGAACTTACTTCAATCACGTACAATGATTTTGGATCCTGCGCAATTTGTCTTGCAAAAGAGAATCCAATATTTCCCACCATCGCAGCATCTTGTTCTGCCACTTGACAAATATGGAATAACAATGAAGTAGTGGTTGTTTTACCATTGCTTCCTGTGATTGCAGCAATCTTTGCATTTCCTTTATATCGATATCCAAATTCAATTTCACTTATTACCGGAATTCCTTTTGCTCTGATGGCCTTAACCAACTCATTCTTATCAGGTATACCTGGACTCTTCATTACTTCATCTGCCGCTAATATTCTTTCTACACTATGAGCACCGGATTCAAATTCAATTTGATGATCTTCCAATTCCTTTTGAAAATTTGTTTTGATAGCACTTGCATCAGATACAAATACATCATACCCTTTTTGTTTTGCCAACAAAGCAGTTCCTATTCCACTTTCCCCTGCACCTAATATGACTAATTTCTTTGCCATGCTTATCGTGTTTTTAGGGTTAAAATAGATGCAACAACAAGTAAAATGGTAATGATCCAAAAACGAACTGCAATTTTACTTTCATGAAATCCTTTCTTTTGATAATGATGGTGCAATGGACTCATCAAGAAAATTCTTCGGCCTTCGCCATATTTCTTTTTTGTATACTTGAAATAACTTACTTGCATAATCACACTTAAGTTTTCAATTAAGAATACACCACAAAAAATAGGAATCAACAATTCTTTTCTTACAATAATTGCTAAGGATGCAATAATTCCACCTAAAGCTAAACTACCCGTATCACCCATGAATACCTGTGCTGGATAAGCATTGTACCATAAAAATCCAATACAAGCTCCCACGAATGCACCTACAAAAATGGATAATTCACCAAGGTTAGGGATATACATCACATTTAAATAATCCGCAAATACATAGTTACCACTTACATAAATAAAGATGCCTAAAGCTGCACCAATAATGGCACTCACGCCTGCAGCTAATCCATCTAATCCGTCGGTAATATTGGCTCCGTTGGAAACAGCAGTTACAATAAATGTTACGACTAGTATATACACGATCCAAGTATACTTTTCAGCACCTGGTCCTATCCAACTCACTAATTTAGAATAATTAAACTCGTGATTTTTTACAAATGGAATGGTTGTAATAGGTGTTTTTACTTTTACAAATCTTCTTTCAATTCCGTTTACGTTTCTTACAATAACATTGGTATCCTTAGCAATGCGCTCTCCTTTTTGTAAGCTAGCAGCGATTGCAGTATTAGGTACAATTTCTCTCTCAACCGTTACCGCGTTGCTAAAATAAAGCGTAGCGCCAATAATAATACCCAAACCAACCTGTCCAATAATTTTTGAAATGCCTGCTAAACCATCACTATTTTGCTTCTTATACGCTTCCCCTTTGCTTTGGGCATTCTTACGCGCGCGAATTTTAAAATAGTCATCAATAAAACCAATGATACCCAACCAAACGGTACAAAGTATCATTAATCTGATATACACTTTATCTAAATTGGCAAATAACAAAGTTGGAATCAATACGCTCAATAAAATAATGATACCACCCATTGTTGGTGTACCCTTTTTTTGTTGCTCCCCTGCCAATCCTAATTCTCTCACCGTTTCCCCAATTTGTTTCTTTTGCAAAAACAAAATCATTCTCTTTCCAAAAACCGTTGCAATAAATAAGGATAACAATATTGACATCGCAATTCTTGAAGTCAAAAATTGAAACACGCCCAATCCTGGTATACTAAAATGCTTGTCTAAAAAAGAAAATAATTGATATAACATGGGGATTATTTTGCGAATTCGTTAAAAAGATTTTGTAATTGTTCCTTATCGTCAAAATGTGTTTTCACACCTTTAACATCTTGATATTTTTCATGACCCTTACCTGCTACCAAAATGATATCACCCGCTTTTGCAACGCTAATAGCAGCCTTGATTGCTTCCTTGCGATCGGTAATTTTGATATACTTTCTTTTTGCTGCACTCGTTAAACCCTGCTCCATATCATTTAAAATATCATTAGGATCTTCAGAACGTGGATTATCACTTGTTAAAAAAACCTTAGTACTTAAATCACATGCCACTTGAGCCATAATTGGACGCTTGGTTTTATCTCTATCACCACCACATCCTACCACCGTGATTACTTCTTCATCCCCTTTTCTTAATTTAGCAATGGTTGTTAAAACATTTTCTAAAGCATCAGGAGTATGCGCATAGTCAACAATACCAATGATATTCGTACTGCTAATAATATAATCAAATCTTCCTTCTGCTCCTGTTAATGCGCTCAATGCAATTAATACTTTTTCGGACGCCTCTCCTAATTGAATTGCTATCCCATATACTGCCAAGAAATTATAAGCATTAAATGTGCCAATCAATCTGCAGTGCACTTCTACATCATTCACCAACATTACCAAACCAGTCAATTGATTTTCCAATATTTTACCTTTGTAATTTGCTGGTGCATGTAAAGCATAGGTTAATCTTTTTGCTTTAGTATCCAACAACATATTGGCACCATTCTTATCATCTAAATTTGACAATGCAAATGCAGTAGCAGGCAAATGATCAAAGAATGACTTTTTTACTTCTAAATATGCTTCAAATGTTTGGTGATAATCCAAATGATCATGTGTAATATTCGTAAAGGCACCCCCAACAAATTGTAAACCAGTAATACGGTGCTGATGAATCGCATGACTGCTGCACTCCATAAATACATGTGTACAATTCTCTTGTACCATTTTAGCCAGCAATGCATTTAATTGAATTGCATCTGGTGTAGTGTGTGTAGATGGAATAATTTCAGATCCAATTTGATTTTGAACTGTACTTATTAAACCACATTTATATCCTAATTCGCTAAATAATTTAAACAATAAAGTAGCAACGGTCGTTTTACCATTAGTTCCTGTCACACCCACTAATTTAACTTTAGTTGAAGGTTCATTATAAAACTGATGCGCGATTATTGCAACTGCCTCCTGCGCATTTTCAACTACTAAATAGGTTACACCATCCACTTTATTTTCTGGCAAATATTCACATACAATAACCTTTGCCCCTTTTTCAATGGCTGTTTGAATAAAAGTATGACCATCTACCTGAACCCCTTTGATAGCAACAAAAACACAATCATTAATTACTTTTCTTGAATCAATTTGAATATCATTCACATTCAAATCAGTTGATCCAACCACTTCTCTAAGTGCAACACCAAATAATATGGATTGTAATGCTTTCATTAGTTTAATTGGATTTGTATTTGTTGACCTTTTATAATCGATTGCCCCTGTGCTATACTTTGCGATATCACTTTGCCTTTCCCTATGCATTTTACTTGCAAGCCTTTCTTTTCACAAATCCATAATGCATCCTGCAATTTCATTCCAACAATATTTGGCATGGTAGTATCTGAAATTACTTGAGGACTCGCTTTTACTTGAACACCTACCCCTTGTACCTGAATCCATTCCTTAGTCATTGATGAATCAATAAATGGAATTGGTATATTTTTTACAATTGTTTTAAATGCAGTGTTAGATAAAGCATAATTAAATATGGAACTATCCTTAACACGTAAGCTAGGTGCTAGCTCCATTTTGTTTTGGATATAGGTAGAGTACAAACGGTCTGCAATTTCTTTCCAAACTGGCCCAGCTACAGATGCCCCAAAGTGATTCGCTGCGTGTGGTTTGTTAATAATAATTACTGCAATAGTATATTGCGGATTTTCAGCAGGAAAGTATCCAACAAATGAAGACTGAAAAATTCCCTCAGAATAAAATTTAGTTCCATTGGATACCAATGCTGTTCCTGTTTTACCAGCCACTTTATACAAACTATTTACAAATAATTTTTTAGCGGTACCATTAATACAAACACCTTCCAGCGCTGTATGTAAAGATTTGATCGTTGAAGGGGAAGCAACCATCCAAGGATATGCTTTTGGTTCAATTGATTTTATTACTCTTCCTTCTTCCTTTATCGAATTCACTAAATAAGGACGCATCATAATACCATTATTAGCGATGCTATTATACAATGTTAAAGTTTGAATTGGAGCAATGGCAATATTATAACCGAATCCCATCCAAGGCAAAGTTGTCACTGCCCATAATTTATCCCCGGGTCTTGTGATTTGAGGTCTTCCCTCTCCTTGTAAATCTATTCCAGAAGATGAATCCAATCTTAATTTTGAAAGCTGCTTATAATAAACCTGTGGATTGGAGATAAAATTATTGACAATCAATTTTGCCATACCCACATTGGAACTTTCTTCAAATGCATGTAATACTGTTGTCTCATGCATTCCATGTTGTTCCGCATCTTTTACAGGCTTTCCACCGTAACTCCATAAACCACCTTCCAAATTAATTTTATCCTCCAACTTTACACCATGCTCCAATGCATTTAATAATGTCACTAATTTAAAAGTAGAACCTGGTTCAGTTACCCTTGTAGCGTAATTTAAATTTTCAGCATATCTTCCTTCTCCTACTTTACCCAAATTGGCAATGGCTTTTATTTTTCCTGTCTTCACTTCCATAACCATTGCTACACCTGTTTGTGCATCATTGGAAATCATCATTTTATTCAATGCCTTTTCGGTAACCTGTTGTATAAATACATCAATATTGCTTACAATATCTTTACCTGTTTCTGGGGCAACTTCAAACTCACCTTCTTGTACTGGAACGGTTACTCCACCTGCAATCGCACGCACCAATTGTCTTCCATTTTGTCCAGCCAATACTGTATCATATGAACTTTCTAAACCAACTTTATTTTCATCACGCGCTAAACCAATGGTTCTGTATCCAATATTTTCGTATGGATTTAATCTTGTATTTTTTTCAATAGCAATTAATCCACTTTTATACCTACCCAATTTAAATAAAGGGAACCCTGTAATTTTTAAGTATTCGTGGTAATCAATCTTTTTCTTTAATTCATAATTACCTTCATTAGCTTCAAAAGCTTTTGTTAACTCCTCTTTATATTGTAATGGAGATTTGTCTTTAAAAAGATACGCTAATGAGTCACAAACAGTATCAATTTTTTCTCTAAATAATTTTCCATTTTTTTCATGCAAAGGAGCCACTCTAAAGTCAATCAAAATGTCAAATCTTGGCATATTCGTACTTAACATCTGACCATCCTCACTATAAATGGTTCCACGTTCTGCAGGAATGGATACAATTCTTTGGTGTAAGCTATCACTTAACCCTCTCCAATAAGATCCTTGAATTTGTTGAATGTAAAATGCTTTACCTAAAATGGCAATACAGATAGCTACAATGATGATGTAACTTAAATATACTCTCCATAATATGTCGCGTTTTACATCCATTATTTTGAAGCAGTTTGATTGTTATAATTTCTTTTTTCAAGCGGAATACGAATTGGCATTTCCTTAGCAACACCTAAACCATAGGGCTCCATTGCTTTCTCAATCTCTAAAGCACGACTACGACGCATTAAGTCAGCCTTCTGCGTTTTATATTCAAACTGTAATTCTTTGATTTGTTTTTGAGAAGCATTTATTTGTCGAACTGTTTTGTCCGCGAAATGCCCGTTCGCTATATAAAGTATAGCGATGAATGCCAAGAACAAAAAGAAAGGAATGTTCATGACAATCCACTGGTAGTTAAGAATGCTTTTAAGTGCATTCTTAGGGGCTTGTTTTTCGGGTACGGACATACGGTTTATAATCTTTCGGCAGCACGCAATTTTGCGCTTCTGCTTCGATTGTTTTCTTTCATCTCTTTTTCAGAAGCCACTACAGGTTTTTTTGTAATGATCTTCCAAATCACTTCTCTAGGGTTGGAGAGAAATGGGTTTGTTTTGTTTTCTTCTTCTGGGGCAACTTTAAAAGCATTCTTCACAATTCTGTCTTCGATGGAATGGAAAGTAATGATTACTACACGACCGCCTGGCTTAATCACCAACTGCAATTGTGCAAGAAATTCTTTTAATACTTCCATCTCCTCGTTTACTACAATTCGAATGGCTTGAAAAACCTGCGCCCAATATTTGTTAGGATTTCCTTTTACTACAGGTGCAATTAGTGTTTTAAAATCCTGTACCGTGTTCAGTTTAACATGCTTGCGATTTTCAACAATATGCTTTGCCAAAGTTTTCGAGTTCGTCACTTCACCATACTGTTCAAACATTTTATGCAATTCTGTTTCACTTAAAGTTTCTATCACATGCGCAGCAGTTTTATCTTGACGCTGATCCATTCTCATATCGAATGGTCCATCAAAGCGTGTTGAAAAACCTCTTGAACCTTCGTCAAACTGATGACTGCTAACACCTAAGTCAGCAAGCACTCCGTCCACTTGGTCAATTTTGTGCAATCTTAAAAACCTTTGCAGGTACCTGAAATTTTCTGGAACAAATAAAACACGGTCATCATTTGGTAAATTGTTTTTAGCATCGGCATCTTGATCAAAAGCAATTAAGCGACCCTTTGGTCCTAGTTTTGATAAAATACCTCGGCTATGTCCACCTCCACCAAATGTGGCATCTACATAAACACCATTTGGATGGATGTTAAGATGTTCCATTGTTTCCTGAAATAATACCGGCACATGATAATCAGATTGAGGAATGTTGGATGTAGGGTTGGTCATCGCTTTTCCTTAATCTTTTTTATTAATGCCTGACATTACTTCTTGCGCCAGATTACTAAATTCATCTGCAGAGAAATCCTCAAAGAGCTGTTTATACGTACTTGCATCCCAGATCTCAAAACGATCTAATGCGGCAGCTAACACAATTTCTTTACCTGGTAAAGCAAACTCTCTTAAAGTTGGAGGTAATAATAAACGGCCTGCGCTATCCATTTCCACCTCGGTTGCTCCACCCAAAAATTGACGTCTAAACTGACGCACTTTAGGATCAAAGTCATTCAATTGGCTAATCTTGTCTAATATCTTTTGCCAGCTATTAATCGGATAAAGTGTCAAGCACTTTTCAAATCCTCTACTAACAATAAAACGAGTCTCCCCTTCCGCCAGCTGTTTTTTCAAACTGCCGGGAACTAGGAAACGCCCTTTAGCGTCGATAGTTGATTGATATTCTCCGTGAAAGCCTGTCATTGTTAATAATTAGCGTGATTTTTACCACTTGTTCACACAAAATAACACTTTTTACCACTTTTAATGGCAAAATAGGCCTTTCTAGTTTTCCACAAGAAATAAACCGGCCTAATAATCAATAACAGTGGGACTTTGAGCCATATTTAGCTCATTTTCTAAGAAATTAACTGTTAAGAGCTGTGGATAACCCCCATTTTTAGGTTTATAACTCGTTAATTAGGCAATAAAAGCAGCCAATTGTACCTTTGTGCCATGTTTATTAAACCCAAATTGGCTATTGAGGACTTTGATTATGTGCTACCAGATGAGCAAATTGCCTATACCCCTGCACCCAAACGCTCGGGAAGCAAGCTATTAGTGTGGGATCAAGCGATACTGGCCGAGAGCACTTATGCTCATATTGCTGAATATATACCAGCAGATTCAACAATGATTTTCAATAATAGTAAGGTCATTGCAGCCAGAATATTATTTGAAAAAATAAAGACAAACAATGAAACTGCAATCAATCACAAAACAAATAGTGTTATTGAAATTTTTTGCCTAGAACCTACTGAAAAATATACTCCTGTTTTATTAGCCATGCAAGCAACAAGAAAAGTAGAGTGGAATTGCTTAGTGGGTGGTGCAAAAA
>DAIUEC010000030.1:0-24032 GCA_036845345.1 Sediminibacterium sp. | reverse complement strand
CCTGTACCAGCACTTGGTCTTGCAGATCTACCATCTAAAGGCACACCATCAATTACATATAAAGGATTAGAGTTTGCACGAACAGAGTTATTACCTCTGATCTTAACAGTTGTAGCAGCACCTGGTTGACCAGAAGCGCTAGTGATGTCCAAACCTGCTACTTTATTTTGTAACAATTGGTCAGGAGTTGTGATAACTCCTTGGTTAAAGTCTTTCGCTTGTACTGAAGAAACAGCACCAGTCACGTCTTTTTTACGTGCAGTACCGTATCCAATTACAACAACTTCATTAAGTTGCTCACTGGATTCAACAAGTGAAACTTTTAATTCTCCACCAGTAATTGATACTTGCTTTGAAGCATAGCCTACTGAAGAGATAAATAATGTGTTAACAGAAGAAGGAACAGTTAATTTAAAAGAACCGTCAGCAGCTGTTCTTACACCGATTGTGGTACCTTGACCAACAACAGATGCAGCAACGATTGCTGAACCATCTTTAGAATCTGTAACCTTACCTGTAACTGTTTTGTTCTGAGCTTGTGCATTGATTACAAACAAGCTTAGAAAAAGTCCGACAAAAGCAGACTTGACAATTTTGAAATTCATAATTGGCAGTTTATTGGTTTATTAAGCGTGTACAAAATACACATTTTTGATATTCAACCTATTTTTTGTTAATTAATTTTTAACTTTTTTTAAGAAAAAACTAACAACGGTTATTATTTGTGTTGTTTTTGGTCGTATTAAGTCGGCTGAAACTCAATAACAACGTACATTTTAGATTTTTTTCTCTCTTGCTTAAAATTCTCTTAAAATTGAGCTTATAAATAACTTAAATAAAAATATCAAACGATTGCGAAAAAATTTGTGACAATTATTTCATAAATTTGTACGACAACGATTGCGTTATGACAAATACCACACTAAAACTATTGGCTCAGCAATTGCAGTTGAGTATTTCAACAGTATCTAGAGCATTAAAGGATCATCCAGATATTTCGGCTACAACAAAAGCGAAAGTAAATGCATTGGCGCAAAGCTTAGATTATGAGCCAAACGCTTATGCAATTCAGCTAAGAACGCAGAGTAGTAAGATATTGGGCGTGATTGTTCCGGCCATATCCAATTTGTTTTACGACAGTTTTATTGCTGCAGTTGAAGAAGAAAGTAGGAATAATGGATATGCCGTAATGATATTGCAATCAAGTCACAATCCTGAGAATGAGTTAAGTAATTTGAAAATCTTTAGACAGAATAGAGTATCGGGAGTTTTCGCATGTCTTTCATCAAGCACTGAAAATTTAGAAGTGTATCAAAAAATGAATGAAAGAGAAATTCCTGTTGTGTTTTTTGATATCGTTCCTAAAGACAATCGATATACAAAAGTGCGCATGGCAGATGAGCGTTGCGCAATCATGGCTGCTGAAAATATTATTAAACGGAATGCCAAAAAAGTGTTAGCCATTTTCGGAGACGAAGGATTATCGATTACGCAAAAAAGAAAATCTGCATTTCAAAAATTCATGCAAGATTTTGCACCTAAAACACATTGCTCCTATGCACATGCAGCTAGTACTAAGGACGCTGAAGAAGTAATGAAAAAGTTTGCTGATAAAAAACAGAAAATAGATACTGTATTTTGTATGACCGATGAAATATTAATTGGAGTGATGAGAACAATTCAAGAGTTACAAATAAAAGTACCCAATGAAATTGGAGTTATCAGTATCAGTAACGGATTTATTCCAAATTTATATTACCCTCATATTAGTTATGTAGAAACAAGTGGACATGAATTAGGCAAACTTGCTTTTGTACAAATGATGGCCAATATGAAAGGAGGAAAAACTTTAACTGAACTTACAGTGGATGCAAGATTTGTGGAAGGTGGTTCTATGTAAAACAAAAAATAAATAAAATGGCTGCTTCTGAAATATTTTCTGTAAAAGGATTTTTATTTGATTTAAATGGAACCATGGTCAATGATATGCCCTATCATATTGAAGCATGGCATAAAAAAATAATCGAACTGGGTGGCAATTTGACATTGGAGGAAATGAAGCATCAATGCTATGGTAAAAATGACGAATTACTTGAGCGTGTTTTCCCAGGTAAATATAGCATGGATGAAAAAGTAAAATTAGGAAACGAAAAAGAAGCTATTTATCGAATTGAATTTAAACCCTCATTAAAATTAATTGAAGGTTTAGATGCGTTTTTAAAACAAGCAGCGGCACAAAATATTAAAATGGCTATTGGCTCCGCTGCCATTATTGAGAACATTGATTTTGTGATTGACAATATGAATATTAGACATCATTTTGAGGCGATTGTTAGCGCCAATGATGTTAGTAGGAGTAAGCCGCATCCAGAAACATTTTTGAAATGTGCGGATCAAATAAATATGCACCCAAATGATTGTATTGTTTTTGAAGACACCCCAAAAGGAGTTGAATGTGCAATGAATGCTGGCATGAAAGCAATTGTCATTTTAGGAGAACATACTGCAAATGAATTTGCACCTTATCCAAATGTGATAAATTGCATTTCAAATTATACTGAATTACTTTAGATGCTAAGTAATTATTTTCCAATGCAGAATTTAGAAAAAATAAAGTCTAACTGATCCTCGTTGGTGATCTGTCCTGTAATGGTGCCTAAGTAATGTAATGCTTGTCGAATGTCTAATGCCAATAAATCGCCTGTTACATTTAATTGCAATCCTGTTTCAACATCATTCAATGCAAGAGATAACTTTTTCAAGGAAGCGACATGTCTTGCATTGGTAACAATTGTTCCTTCTTTATGCAAACCCTCGCCTGCTACTTTTTGATATAAAATATTTTCAAGTGCTTTGATATTATCTTTTTCTTTTGCCGAAATAAAAACTACTTCATTTAATTTTTTATTCTCCAGTATGGACTCATCTTTTAAAAGATCTTTTTTATTGCCGACCAATACCAATTTATCTGCATCTACTTCGGATTGCCATATAGCAACTTGTTCAACACTATTATCATTCACATCAAACATGGCAATTACAATATCAGCCCCAAGTATTTTTTCTTTACTTTTTTCAATGCCCATTTGCTCGATACTATCACTCGTTGAAGTTCTTATACCTGCAGTGTCAATTAGTTTAAATAAGATGCCTTGTATATTTAAATACTCCTCTACGGTATCTCTTGTTGTTCCAGGAATCTCACTCACTAATGCTCTATTTTCATTCAGCAATGCATTTAGTAATGTTGATTTGCCTGCATTTGGTTTTCCCACAATTGCTACCTGTACACCATTCTTAATTACATTTCCTAGTTTAAAGGAGTCTAATAAAGCCTGCGTTTTTATTTGCAACTGTTGTACTAATATTTCTAATTCTTTTTTATTGGCGAATGCTACATCTTCTTGTGAAAAATCTAATTCCAATTCAATCAGTGCAGAAAACTTAATTAGCTTTTCGCGCATCAATTGTAAGTCCGTTGAAAAACCTCCTTTCAAATTATGCAATGCCGTTTTACGCGCTGCTTCGGTATTACTTGCAATTAAATCGGCCACTGCTTCGGCCTGTGTTAAATCTAATTTGCCATTTAAAAAAGCACGTTGCGTAAACTCCCCTGGCTTTGCCATACGAGCACCCGCATGAATCATTAATTGTAAAATAGCATCCTGAATCAAAGGAGCACCATGGCATGAAATTTCAACTACCTCCTCGCCTGTATATGATTTTGGAGCACGATAAATACTTACCACTACTTCATCAATCACATCTGACCCATTCAATAGTTTTCCAAAGTGAACCGTATGCGTTGGCTGATGCACTAAACTCTTTTTCGAAAATACAGAAGCAGTAATTTCAATAGCCTTAGGTCCACTTAATCTTATAACAGCTATCGCTCCTAATCCGGGTGCTGTTGCTAAAGCCACAATAGTATCATTCCAAGTACTCAAATTTTCACGCATGTAGCAAAGATAGGATAAGTGCTTTCAAAACAAAAATGGCAGCCGTTACGGGCTGCCATTTTATATTTCGAAGTAAGATTGTACTAGTCTTCAGAAACTTGGAACACAATTGCTTGTCTATGACGGTAAATTACATTACGGCCATTTTGAACAGCTGGTTTCCATTTTGGACCTCTTGTGATTACACGAACCGCTTCATCAGCAGTACCATATCCAGGGTTATTTTCAGCTTTTACATCTGAAATAGAACCATCTCTTGATACAACGAATGATACAGTTACAGCGTATTTTCCAGCAGGCGCGCCATTTTCAACTGGCAAGTCTCTGTTTAAAGTTCTTTCTAGATAACGAATCCAACCTTGTTGTCCACCAGGGAACTCAGCTGGTTGTTGTACAACAGTAAAAATTTTATCAGTCTCTTCATCTGGAGGTGCAGCTGGTCCAGTGCTTTGTTCTACTGGAGCTACAATTCCATCATCTTTGATACCTTTTTGGTCTGTTGCACCAAGTTTAACGTCTTCTAATTTTTCAACTTCTTTTACCTCGTCCTCTTTTTTCACATCCTCATCTTTTACGATTTTTGGAGGTGTAAACTTCGCCATTTCCACTTTTGGTGGTTCTTGCTTTGGTGGCGGAGGAGGAGGTGGTGGAGGTGCTTTTTTCTCTTGGTTAACATCCGCTAAAGAAACATCCTGAACTATGATTTCAGTTTTTGATTTTTTAGCAGAGTTAGAATAAATAGCACCGCCCGCTAAAAGTGCAGTAATAGCTATCATTACAAATAATGCCTTTTTAAGACGATCATTGTAAGTTTTTCTTAGCTCATACGCACCATACTCCTTATATCTTCCCTCAAAAATGAGGTCTAATACATCGGCGGTTAATATTTTATTTATGTCCATTTTAAATGCTTTTAATTGCTTAAGGTTTTACTGCTGATTCGTCTGATTTTTTAATCAATTGCTCTTCGATATCAAAAATATCAACTAGCGCGAATTTTTTAACAACGTTAATAGACATCTCATCTAAGATATCAATTACGTTTTTATAATTGCAATATTGGCTTGGTTTAATCACGACTACTAAGTCATGCTCTGGATCGTTAGGATCAGTAGCAATACTTCTTACATATGCCTTCTTTTTTAAGATAACATCTCTAATAGAGTTTTCTCCATTATAAGAAGCTGATAAAAAGTTAGAAGCGTCATTTTTTAATTGACCTTCATAATAATATATGTGATTATCCGCACCCATTAGGATGGTTAAAGCCCCTGATTCTTTTGCTTTATTTTGTTCCTCAGGTTTTACTTTGTCATCCGGCAAAAGCAACTTCATAGCTGTTGGTTGACTCATCGTTGTAGTGAAGATAAAGAAGGTAATCAACAAGAAACCTAAGTCCACCATCGGTGTCAAATCGACACGCGTTGATAGCTTTTTTCCTTTCTTGACACCGGGTCCTTTCTTATGGCCACCACCCGAGGTATCTAATTCTGCCATAGTAAATAGCTTTTAATTAGTTTATAATTTAGTTTTCCTGTTTTTCTCCACTCATTGATTTCTTGTACAATTCTGAACCTACTGGTGCATTTTCAGGATTGGTAACCATTTGGAATTTCTGAATGTTGTTCTTTTTGAATGCAGTTAAAACGCCTTTGAATGAAGGGTACTTAGCAAGATTATCTCCTTTTAATAAAAGATCCATCTTAGCTCCAGCATATGCTTCATTTACAGCTTGCATCCAAACAACCAATTCATTATCCGTACTGTCCTTACAAGGAATCCCTTTAAGTACATCTCCTTTTCTGTTTTCTTCAGAGACAGATAAGAAAGAGTTTAATCCACTAAATGAAGCACCAACAAAGCTGGCAGCTTTAAATTTAGCAACGTCAATTCCTAAGTTCTTAGTTGTATTTAAAGAATTAGCAACCAACTCTCTTTTTTGCTTATCATCTATTGTAAGAAATACTTTACCATCTTTATCAATAGTTACAAGTACAAAGTCCTTATTAGGAGCAACTTTAGAAGCTACTGAACTAGGTGTAGTTACAGCGATTGCTTCTGAAGGCTTGAACTTAGTAGTCAAGATAAAGAATGACAATAAAAGGAAAGCCACATCACACATGGCAGTCATGTCGATGGTGGTACTCTTACGAGGTAATTTGGCTCTACCCATTTTTATTATCTTTTAAATTTATTTATAAGGTTTCCCTTATCAAAATATTTTTCTACTTAACTACTATTTGTAGTTTGCTGCGAAGCTTTGAGTTAAAGTAAATCCAGACTCATCGATACCATATGTAATACCATCGATTCTTGTAGTGAATACGTTGTACATGATGATCGCGATAGCTGAAGTACCGATACCTAATGCTGTGTTATATAAGGCCTCAGAGATACCTTGAGATAATTCACGAGCAGCTTCTCCACCACCTTCTTCTCCTAATTTAGAGAAAGAACGAATCATACCTAATACCGTACCGAACAAACCTAATAAAGTTGCTACTGATGCGATAGTTGATAAGAATACTAAATTCTTTTCTAACATTGGTAATTCTAATGCTGTTGCTTCTTCAATTTCTTTTTGAATGTTTAATACTTTTTGATCAGTATCTAATTCTGTATTTGAAATCATTTCTTTGTATTTCTTCAAACCAGATTTCATTACATTACCTACAGATCCTTTTTGCTTGTCACACTCAGCGATTGCTTTTTCAACATCTTTGTTAGCTAAGTGAAATTGTACTTTACGAATGAACTCAGTGTTGCTACCAGTACCTGCTGCTTTAGCAACAGTTAATAATCTTTCTACAACGAAAGTTAATACTACTAATAAGCTACCAATCAAAATAGGCACGATGATACCACCTTCATACATTTTAGTGAAAGTACCTTTTGGTCCTTTGTGTGAAGGCCAAAATCCACCACTTGGGTCAGGATTAGAGAAATTAGATGCGTTACCTAACACAAAACGCCAGATAACGTAGCCTGCTACGATACAAGCAATAGGTGCTAAAGTTGCAATCAAGTTACCGCCTTGTTTCGGCTGTGCTGCTGTCTTAGTTGCAGCGGTTGCAGTTGGTTTAGTTAAATCAGCCATGATTCAATTGATTTTTGGTTTTAAATAAAAATTTATAAAAGAATTTATTCCTCTTGACTATTGGTTAGAATTCACTCGAATCTTTACGCACTAGTTTCTAAGGGGTTACAAAATAAGTAATTATTTGATTGAAACAATTTTCCAAGCATTTTTTTATTAAAAATTTAATGTTGCTAACTACTGTTGGTAGAAAGGAATATATTTACTATTAATTAATAAATAAATTTAACACAAATATGAAAAAAATCCTAGTATTCACTAGTCTTTGTGTCGTATTGACAATTAGCTTAAAAGCTCAAAAAGCGGACACAGCAAGTGGGAAGAAAGATTTACCAGCTAAATCTGGGCCCAAAGCCTTCAGTGAATTCATTACCAAAAAGGCCGTAAGCCAAAAAGGGGTATTTACTGTTCATTTTCAGGATGATAAATACTTTTTTGAAATCCCAGATAGCTTATTGGGTCGTGAATTATTAGCCGTTACCCGCTTTGCCAAAGTGGCTGGTGGTGCTAGAAAGTACGGTGGCGAGGAAGTGAATGAACAAAGCTTACTTTTTGAAAAAGGGCCAAATCAGCGCATATTTATGCGTGTAGTCACCTTAATTAGTAAGGCAGATTCATCTCAAACCATTGCCAAGGCGGTTAAAAACTCCTATTTAGACCCAATTGTGGCTTCTTTTGATATTAAAGCCATAGGAAAAGACTCTACGTCAAACATTATTGATGTAACTGACTTTTTTAAAGGAGACAATCAGGCGGTAAGTTTAACGAGCAGTGAAAAAAGAAGTTTTAGCCTATCTGGCTTGGCTTCAGACAGATCTTATATAGAAAGTATTAAGTCTTACCCTATTAATATGGAGGTAAGAACGGTTAAAACCTATTCTGCAAGTGGTCCAATGCCAGGTAGCCCAATGGGCGGGGGCGCAAGTTCCATCCCAGCTGCTATGAATGCAGGCGCAGTGACCTTTGAATTGAATACCTCAATTAGATTATTGCCTAAGGTTCCAATGAATACCCGTTTATTCGATTCTAGAGTGGGTTATTTCGCTGATAACTTTGTTCAATACTCTGATGATCAACATAAGGTAGAAAATCAAGTATTTGCGGTTCGTTATAAATTAGAACCAAAACCTGAGGATGTAGAAAAATACAAGCAAGGTATTTTAGTTGAGCCTGCTAAACCTATTGTGTATTATATCGATCCAGCAACTCCAAAAAAATGGGTGCCTTATTTAATTGCAGGTGTAAATGACTGGAATGCTGCATTTGAAAAAGCGGGTTGGAAAAATGCAATTCAAGGTAAAGAGTGGCCTAATGATAGCACCATGAGTTTAGAAGATGCGCGTTTTTCTGTAATCAGATATTTTGCTTCTGATATTGAAAATGCTTATGGTCCTCAAGTACATGATCCAAGAAGTGGTGAAATTTTAGAAAGCCATATTGGATGGTACCATAATGTGATGAATTTAGTACATGATTGGTATATGATTCAAACTGCTGCTGTAGATCCTGCTGCAAGAAAAATGAAATTTGATGATTCATTAATGGGCAACTTAATTCGTTTTGTTTCTTCACACGAAGTGGGTCATACATTAGGTTTGAGACATAATATGGGAAGCAGTAGCAAAACGCCTGTTGAAAAATTAAGAGATGCAAAATGGTTAGAAGCAAATGGCCACACTGCAAGTATCATGGACTATGCGCGTTTTAACTATGTTGCACAACCCGAAGATCATGTTACTGAAATGGGATTGTTCCCACGTATTGGCGACTATGATAAATGGGCAATCAAATGGGGTTATACTTATACTGGTCTAGGTGACGAAGCAGATAAAAAAGTAAACAATAAATGGGTGGTGGATGCATTAAGCAAAAACGATCGTTTATGGTTTGGCGGGGAAGGTTACAACGCTGATCCTCGTGCACAAACTGAAGACCTTGGTGATAATTCAGTGTTAGCAAGTGAATATGCTATTAAGAATTTAAAACGCATTATTGTTAAGTTACCTGAGTGGACAAAAGAAGAAGCAGATCATTATCAAAACTTAAGTGATGTATATAATCAATTAGTGATTCAATACAATCGTTACATGGGTCATGTTGTAAAAAACATTGGTGGAGTTTATGAAACATTTAAGAGTGTAGAAGAAAAAGGAGATGTATACACAGCTACTCCTGTTGCCATTCAAAAGTCTGCAATGAACTTTTTACAAACTCAATTATTTGCAACTCCAAAATGGATTTTAGATAATAATATCTTGAATAAAATTTCAAACCCAGTAGCAAATGAACGCTTACAAACTGTTCAAACAAATATCTTAAAGAGTTTATTAGACAAAAGCCGTTTGTATCGTTTAACTACTAGCACTACAAGATTTGGTAATGCTTCTTACGCTTTACATGACATGATGGAAGATACACGTAAAGGATTGTTTACTGAGTTAAGTAGCCATCAAGCAACTGATGTGTTCCGTCGCAATTTGCAAAAAACATATGTTACGCAATTAGGCGATTTGATTAACCCTTCATCAGCACCAAGTTCTGCAGCTGCTGCAGGTGCATTTAGAATGGGCCCTGCAGTTGATGTTGAAAATACGGATGTTATTTCTGAAGCTAAAGCACAATTGAAAAAATTAGCTGCTAGTATTCAAGCAAATAAAGGAAGTATCAATGACGCAAGCTCAGTAAGTCACTTTGATGATTTACAAGATAGAATCAAACATATCTTAGATCCTAAGTAGTACTGATATTTAAAAAAGTACGATTGAGATTTAAAAGAAAAAGGCCCGCATGCGGGCCTTTTTCTTTATTTATGTTTTTTATAAGTTTACATAAAAGTCAAGTATAATTTTCAGTCTATTTATTCGTAACGTAATGCATTAATAGGATTCAATGATGCAGCTTTCATGGCAGGATAAATACCTGCAACCAAACCTACAATCGAACATATTGCAATTCCTATAAATACCCACATCCATGGAATTACAAAGCCGGTATTTAAAATCATACTAAATAAATTCCCTACCAATATCCCGAGAAAAATTCCAATCACAGCGCCTAAGATACTGATGCAAATACTTTCAAATAAAAATTGACGACGCACATCTTTTTTCTTTCCACCCAATGCTTTTATCAAACCAACCTCTCTGGTTCTTTCACTTACAGCAACTAACATAATATTCATTAAGCCAATTGCAGCTCCAATTAAAGTGATCATACCAATTGCGCCAGCGGCTCCACTAACACCTGCTAAAAATCCAATAAACATTTCGGCGAATTTATCACTCTTATCAATCGCGAAATTATCAGACTCGGTTGGAATTAATCTTCTTGCTTTTCTCATTTGTTCTGTTGCTTCTCCAATAGCAGGTTCTAAATCTGCAACATTGTTTACCATTACGCCAATAGCATAAGATTTGTTTTGACTTTCGTATTGTCGAACATTTTTTAAAGAAGAAATTACAACATCATCTTGACGTAGCATTGCACTAGATCCCTTTGATTTCAAAAGTCCAATAATTCTATAGGGTTTACTTTGCAATAAAATTACTTTATCAATACACTTTTCTGGCTTACCCGGAAATAGTTTAGCTGCGACATTGCTGCCAACTATACATACGTTTCTGCCGGATTGTACGTCTACATTGTTTAAGTTTCTTCCAGTAGTTAATGAATATCCATTCACTGCTAAATAATCCTCATCGCCTCCCATTAAAGTAATTTGAGGATTGGTCTTTTTATCTTTGTAATGCAATTCATTATTCCCGCCTGTTCTTCTTGAAATGCTTACTGTTGCTCGTCCAAAACCATAATGATCTTTAAAATAAGCAGCCTCTTCAATTCGAATAATTTTATCCAAATTGGACTTCTTTTCTTTTAACCCTTTTTTTGATTTTCCAAATTCATCGCCTCCATTATTGGGGCCACCCATTCTTGCATTTAATTCTTTATAGCGAATACTAAATGCATTGGCTCCCATAAAAGAAAAGTTCTCTTTTAAACTTTGATTCATAGCAGATATAGCGGTAATAATACCAATTAATGCCATGATACCAAATGCGATAATTGCGACCGTGATGCCCGTACGAAGCTTGTTGCTTTTTACGGTACGCCATGCCAACACAAATGAATCCTGAATTGTCATTGTACAATGTTTACTGAAAATAAAGGTAGGATAGATTCAACAAACTACCCATAAATACCCTTTAGATGGCTATTCTATAGGAAGAACGGCTAAAAGTATAGATAATTGAATAGCAAGCTAGGAAACACGCCCAATAATAGGATGATCACTGCTAAAACCCAAAGCTTGAATTCGTATTTTTTATCTATTTCATTGATTGCTGGTGTGCCAGGTGTGAAATACATGGCCTGTACCAATTTGAAATAATAAAACACACTTACTGCCGCAAATAAAATGGCAACAATTAATAGCCATAATCCTGCACCAGCTGTTAATAAAGCATTCAACATATAGTACTTAGCAAAAAATCCTGCTGTTAATGGGATACCTGCCAAAGAAAATAAGAATAAAGTAGTCAGGAAAGCAAGCACTGGATGTTGTTTTGCTAAGCCGTTGAAAGATTCAAAACTATAATCCTTCATTTTTACAAGTACTGCAAATAATCCAATAGTGGCTAATGAATATGCTACGATGTATAATAAAATTGCTTCTGTATTAAAAATTGAATTGCCATATAAAGCAAATAACATGAAGCCTGCTTGCGCAATACTTGAATACGCCAACATACGCTTTACACTTCTTTGGAAAACAGCGGTAATATTTCCGATTAATAAAGTAGCGACAATTACGAATGATAAAATAATATACCATGTAAATCCAAGCGCCATTCTTTGTGTTTCAAACACTTTAATAAATGCAATAAAACCCGCAGCTTTAACAATAGTTGCCATGAAAGAAGTAAACACCGTTGGTGCACCATCATATACATCCGGCGTCCAAAAATGAAAAGGAGCGGCAGATACTTTAAAGTTCATAGATGCAAATAATAAAATCAATCCAGCTGACATTAAAAAATGTTCAGTCACCATATGGGTTGTAGGATTAATTACTGGCATGGTCAAATGAAAACTACCAGTAGCGCCATAGATAAAAGTAATCCCTAATAATAAAATACCTGTTGAGAAAGACCCCATTAAAAAGTATTTTAAAGAAGCCTCGTTACTTAATAAATTTTTCTTGTCAGATCCTGTTAAAATATATAAAGGAATAGATAAAATTTCAATGCCAATAAATAACATCAATAAATTATCGAATGATGTTAAAACGCTTACGCCACAAAGAATAAAGAAAAATATAGCATAATAGTCGGCAGTGTGATTGTTTCCTACTTTTTCAATTTCTTCTCCATTGATCCATAAGTATAAAAAAGTCAAAATAAATAATGTCATGTTTGCAAACAATCCAATTTGATTAAATGCCAACATACCCTTGGTGTCAAAGTCAATTACCCACCAGCCTTTTAACTGTGCCAAATTAGCTACAATTAAAATAAGCATGCCAACCAACCCAATGTTTCTTTGTGCTTTTGCCGAGGTGGTAATCCAAGAACAAAACATCATTACAACACCCAATAAAGTAGATACAATTATAGCATTCATTACAAATTCATTTAATTATTTTACAAACAATTGTTTTAAAGTATCAGCAGTTACATCAAACAATGGTTGTGGATATACTCCTGTTACAAATACAATCACTAACAATACGATTAAGACAGCTTGTGCATTTTTATTAGGTGCCGTCATCAAATTAGTAGCTTCACTCACTTCGCCATACGCCACTTTTTGAACCATGTTTAAAGTATAAATTGCAGCAAGCACAACACTCACTCCCGCAGCAGCTGCGATCCAAGGATTAAATTGGAATAAACTATTAAACATTAAGAATTCTCCAACAAATGCATTGGTCAAAGGCAATGCAATATTTGCAAATGCAAACCCAACTAATAAAATGGCCAAGGTAGGTTGCTTCTTAGCAATACCACCCAACGCTTTCATGGATCTTGTTCCTGTTTGTTGCTCAATGATATCTGCGATAATCCAAAGTCCTAATACATTCACACCATGTGAAAATAATTGTATTAAAGCGCCTTGTACACCCACTTGATTGTGCGTGAATAAAGCTGCATTCATTAATCCAATATGCGCAATAGATGAATAGGCAATCAATCTTTTCATATCATCTTGACGAATAGCTATAAAGGAAGCATAAAGGATACCAATCACTGATAATATAACAACCATATTAGCATGCGCTAAAAATGCAGTTGGGAATAAAGGCATTAACCAGCGAATGATACCATACAATCCCATTTTAACCATTACAGCACTTAATACCATGGTAACTGCTGTAGGTGATTGTTCATATGCATCTGGCTGCCAAGTATGTAAAGGGAAAATTGGCATTTTAATAGCAAATGCGATAAAGAATAATGCAAATGCAGTAGCACTTTGTGCTGGCGAAACATTTGCATGCTTTAAAGATTCAATTAAAAAACTATGGTCTGCTGTGTTTGAATATAAAAGGATAATTCCTATTAACATAAACAAAGAACCAAGAAAAGTATAAATAAAGAATTTAAAAGTAACAGCGATTCTTTTTTCTCCACCCCAAATAGAACATAAAAAATAAACGGGTATTAAAGCCAACTCCCAGAAAAAGTAAAACAATAAAGCATCACCAGCTAAAAACACACCCATTAATCCTGCTTGGGTCAACAACATTAAAGATAGAAATACATTCTTTTGATTGGTTTTATTATTGCTTGTGGCAATGAAAATTGCAGGAAAACTTATTGCAGTAAGTAATATTAAAATTTTAGCAAGTCCATCAGCTTGTAACAAGAAACGGCTATTTAAAATTGGCAACCATGAAGCATCATAATTTCCAGTCTTATTTAAAATAATATGCAATGCTCCCAATAAAGTCAACAGCCCCGATCCAATGGCAATAAGGTTTACAGACTGCTCTTTCTTGATAAAAAGAAGTGCAATAGCTGCGAATATTGGAATTAATAAGAATAATAGTAGAAACATAATAACTTATAATTAGTGAGTCAATTTATAAAAGAATTTAAGAATGGTCATGTCATTAAACCAAAAGATGAAAAGTAAAACCATACTTAACACCATGAATAAAATATAATATCCAACCTGACCACTTTGTAATAATCTAATTTGTCTAGCGCTATACTGCACTAATTTTCCAGTACCATTAACAGCGCCATCGATAATATTTTTTTCAACCACTTCTTTTAAAAATCCAGCAAACTTATTTAAAGGATTTAAAATGATGGTTTCATATAATTCATCGATATACCATTTGTTGTACAAGAATTTGCCCAATGCAGTTTGAGGTTCACCATCTGCTTTTTTACGATAAATGGATAAAGCAATTAATAAAGCTACTACTGCGATTGTAACAGAAACGCCCATCAAGGCCCACTCTGTACTTGCTGATAATCCAGCTTCCTTTGCTTCTCCTACGATTGGCGCTAATTGATGTGATAACCAATGATGGCCTCCCATTAATTCAGGAACACCTATAGCTCCTGCAATCGCACTTGCTACTGCCAATAAAATCAATGGCAAAGTCATAGCGAAAGGACTTTCGTGCAAATGATGCTCTTGATCATGCGTTCCTCTAAATTGACCTAAGAAAGTGGTTGCATATAAACGGAACATATAAAAAGCAGTCATTGCAGCGCCTACAACACCTAGTGCCCAATAAATAGGACTTTTCGCGAAGGCTGCCGCTAGTATTTCATCCTTTGAAAAGAAACCACTAAAAGGAGGAACTCCAGCAATTGCAATACATCCAATTAAAAACGTGATATGCGTAATTGGTAATTTAGATTTCAAACCACCCATTTTACGAATGTCTTGTTCATGATGCATTGCATGTATCACCGAACCCGCACCCAAGAATAATAAAGCTTTAAAAAACGCATGTGTGATTACGTGAAACACGGCACCAGAATAAGCACCTACGCCTAATCCCAAAAACATATATCCTAATTGACTCACTGTTGAATAAGCCAATACTTTTTTAATGTCATTTTGTTTAATCGCAATGGTTGCTGATAACAATGCAGTACTGATACCAACTATCGCAACAACATGCTGTGTAAATTCACTAGCACTAAATAAAATATTTGAACGTGTGATCATGTATATACCTGCAGTCACCATTGTAGCCGCATGGATTAATGCAGACACGGGTGTAGGACCCGCCATCGCATCTGGAAGCCAAGTATATAAAGGTATTTGAGCACTCTTACCCATTGCACCTACAAATAATAATAAAGTAATCGCAGTAATATCTGATGAAGATAATTTAGCTAAACTTTCTGCAGTCAATACGGTACCATAACTAACGGTACCTAATTTTACGATCAACCAAAAAATAGCTAACAAAAAGCCTAAGTCACCAATACGATTCATAATAAAGGCTTTCTTAGCTGCGTAATTATAAGTGGCATCCGTAAACCAATAGCCAATTAATAAATAAGAACATAATCCAACGCCTTCCCATCCAATAAACATAATTACGTAGTTGTCTCCTAATACTAATAACAACATACTAAATACAAATAAATTCAAATAGGCAAAGTAACGTGCGTAATGAGGCGCTTCCTCCTCCTTCATATAGGCTGTTGAATACAAATGAATCAAAGAACCCACTCCAGTAATCACCAATAAAAATAAGCTTGATAAAGCATCTACCTTTAAATCAAAAGGGATTTTAAAACCAGCTGTATTGATAAAATCAAAATAATGAACTGTTGCTGGTCCAGATGATTGCACATTTAAAAAAGCTAGGATGCTAAATATAAATGACATTACAATATATCCAGTTGCCTTGTATGCAATTAATTTTTTACTCCAAATATTACGTCCCAAACCGTTGAATAAAAATCCAACCAATGGCATTAGAACTATTAAACCTATTATTAGTTTCATGCGAAATGAATTAATTCTTTAATCTATTTAAGAAATTGATATCGATAGAATGTGTATTTCTAAACATCATTACAATAATTGCTAATCCTACACTTACCTCAGCAGCAGCAACTACCATAATAAAGAACACAAAAATTTGTGCGTCAATACCTGCAGTACTAGCAGCAGCAATTTTTAAGCCTGCAGCGTGATGCATTTTTGAAAATGCAACAAGCAATAAGTTCACTGCATTTAACATTAACTCAACACACATAAACACGATAATTGCATTGCGACGTGTTAACACTCCAATGACCCCAATGCTAAATAAGGTTAAGCAAAAGAAAATATAATATTGTATTGGCATATCCGCTATTTAATTTTTATGATCGTTTAATTTTTTTTGTGACTACTTTTTACCAATGATTACCGCACCTACCATGGCACTTAAAAATAGTACACTACTTATTTCAAAAGGCACTACATAGTCGCTAAACAATGCTTTACCCAATGGATGAATTAATCCAATAGTACCTTCCTTCATCATTACTTCTTTTCCCTCTAATTGAACTGTTTGTTTTACCAATGCAATTAACAAGGTCAACAAACTACCGCCAGATAAAACACCTATAAACTTGGTGAATAATTTTTTCTGAGGTTCGTTATCCGACTTTACATTCATTAACATGATCACAAATAAGAACAATACCATGATGGCTCCTGCGTAAACAATAATATTTACAATGGCAAGGAACTGCGCATTCAATAAAATATAATGTCCTGAGATAGCAAAAAATACCAGGATTAACCACAATACGCTATGTATTGGATTCTTGCTAATCAATACCATTGCTGCACTAATTACTGCAAATGCAGATAAGGCGAAAAATAAAATTTCTAATGTACTCATATTAATTATGCTTCTACTCCTTTAGCTTCAGCAAAAGCACTTGCTTCTGTCAAAGGATTTGGAATTAATAAATCAGGTTTTCCGTAAATAAATCCTTTACGGGTAAAATTTGCAGGTGCAAAAGTTTCACTTAAATAAATGGCATCCTTAGGACAAGCATCCTCACACAAACCACAGAAAATACAACGCAGCATGTTAATCTCATACTTAGCAGCATATTTTTCTTCGCGATACAATTGCTCTTCTCCCTCTACTCTTTCAGCAGCTTCCATCGTAATCGCTTCTGCTGGACAAGCCACCGCACACAATCCACATGCAGTACAACGCTCACGACCTTCTTCATCTCTGTTTAAAACGTGTAAGCCTCTAAATACAGGACTAAACTCACGCTTTTGTTCAGGATATCTAATAGTGGGTTGCTTCTTAAACATGTGACTAAATGTAATCAACATGCCCTTGATAATATTAATCAAATACAAACGCTCCAAAAGCGTCATTGGCTTTCGGTTTACTGCTTGTGCTTTGTTGGTTAATGCTTGCATGGTCTTAAAAAATATCTTTTTATAAATTATAATTTAGCTAAAATCACCGCTCCAGTTAATAACATATTAAATAGTGCTAAAGGAATTAAAGTTTTCCAACCCAATCCCATTAACTGGTCATATCTGAATCTTGGAATAGTCCAACGAATCCACATGAATAAGAAAATGAATAATACAATTTTGATTAACAAAGTACCAACGCCAATTAAAGCTGCAATATTTGGAGCTACACTTGCCTCATTAAAGAAAGGCAAATCATAACCACCAAAATACATACAAGCCATGATAGCGCTACTCATGATCATATTGATATATTCTGCAAATAAGTAGAATCCTAATTTCATTGAAGAGTACTCTTGGTGATATCCAAAGTTCAATTCATTCTCAGCTTCCGGCAAATCGAATGGAGTTCTGTTACACTCTGCCATCGCTGTGATAAAAAATATTAAAAAGCCTAATGGTTGGTATACAATATTCCACCAATGCCCTTGTACTTGTTGCTCTACAATTGTTTTTAAACTTAAAGTACCTGTAGTCATTAATAATGCAATCAATGCCAATCCCATTGCTAATTCGTAGCTGATTGCTTGTGAAGCAGCACGCAATGCGGACATTAAAGAAAACTTATTATTGGAAGCCCATCCACCAATCATAATTCCATACACACCCATACTCACCACAGCAAACACATATAAAATTCCAATGTTTACATCTGCAATTTGTAATTCAACGTGACGACCAAAAACATCCACTGCACTTCCCCAAGGAATCACTGCACAGGACATTAAACTAGCAGTCATCGCTAAACCTGGTCCTAAAATAAATAACCATTTATTAGCAGCATTTGGAATGATCTCTTCTTTCATGATCAATTTTAAACCATCCGCTAAAGGTTGTAATAAACCAAAAGGGCCAGCACGGCTAGGTCCTGGACGATCTTGTAAAATAGCTGCTACTTTACGTTCTCCAAATGTGGTATATAAGGCAATACCTAAACTAGCGAAAACAACAATGGCAATCATTATTAATTTCTCTATGATAAAACCCCAATCAAGTGCAAGAATTGTCATGCTATAATTATTTGTATATATGAGTTATAATGAGTTGGTGAATTAGGCGCTTTCAGTTTTATTTTCAAAAGTGTCACCATGAGAAGGTCCTTGAATTTTACCTAAATGAATAGTAGGTTTATTCACTTCGCTCTCATCATGAATATCCATTAGTAAATGAGGAGTACGTCCGCCATTCACTGCTAAAAATGTTTCAGTTGGTTTAGTAGTTCCTACTTTACCTGCGTAATGCCCTTGAGAAATTACTGAAGCACGGCTAATTTCACGTGGTCCTTCAATCACCCAGTCACTAGCGTCTTTTTTGTCAAAACGACAAGTATTACATATCCAACCTGGTTGACCATCTGGTGTATCTTCAATTTCTCCCCACTCATCTTTACGCGCAGTTACTCTAAATACTTCATCTCCTCTATTCCATAAAGTAACACGACCGCTACAAGTTGGACAATCACGATGTGCATCCATTGGTTTTAAGAACCATACACGATTTTTAAAACGGAATGTTTTATCTGTTAATGCACCTACTGGACAAACGTCAATCACGTTGCCAATAAATTCATTGTCTAAACTCTTTTCAATATGCGTAGCAATTTCAGCATGATCTCCTCTATCTAAAATACCATGCACACGCTTATTGGTTAATTGATCTGCAGTGAAAACACAACGGTAACATAATATACAACGCGTCATGTGCAATTGAATATTTTTACCTAGATCATGTTTTTTGAAAGTTCTTTTTTGGAATTCAAATCTTGTCTTTGATTTTCCATGATCAAAACTTAAATCTTGTAAATGACACTCACCTGCTTGGTCACATATTGGACAATCCAAAGGATGATTCAATAATAAAAATTCTACCACGCCAGCTCGTGCATCAATTACTTTATCACTTGTAATATTTTTCACTTCCATGCCATCCATCACGGTTGTTCTGCAAGACGCAACCAACTTTGGCATTGGACGAGGATCTTTTTCGGAACCTTTTGAAACCTCTACTAAACAAGTACGACACTTACCACCACTTCCTTTCAACTTGCTATAATAACACATTGCAGGAGGTGCAACTTGTCCACCAATTTGACGCGCAGCTTGTAAAATAGTTGTGCCCGCAGGAACCTCTATTGTGATGCCGTCAACTGTTACTTTAAATAATGTTTGTTCGCTCATAGTTTATCTTTCAATGTTATGCAGGTACGTGAATTGGGTCTGCATAGTGTTGTAAACCAAAATTGCTTGTTTGTGATAATTCAGGATTTTTTACATGCCATTCAAACTCATCACGGAAATGACGAATTGCAGCAGCAACCGGCCATGAAGCCGCATCACCTAATGGACAAATAGTATTACCCTCAATTTTTCTTTGAATATCCCATAGTAAATCAATGTCACTCATCTCTCCTTTTCCAGATTCAATTTTATTTAAAATCTTTTCCATCCAACCTGTTCCTTCTCTACAAGGTGAACATTGACCACAACTTTCATGACGATAGAATCTAGCTAAAGTCAAGGTATTTTTTACAATACACTGATCCTCGTCTAAAACAATAAATCCACCAGAACCCAACATAGATCCTGTTGCAAAACCTCCATCACTTAAACTTTCATAGTTCATGTAACGTGGTTCGCCCTTTGCCGTTGTTAATAATAAGTTGGCAGGTAAAATAGGAACAGATGATCCTCCAGGAATACAAGCTTTTAATTTCTTGCCATCTTTAATACCGCCACAATATTCATCGCTATAAATAAATTCTTCAACTGTAATAGTCATATCAATTTCATACACACCTGGCTTATTAATATTACCACATGCCGAAATTAATTTTGTACCTGTTGATTTTCCAACGCCAATTTTTGCATACTCTTCACCACCAATATTAATGATAGGAACAATGGCTGCTAATGTTTCTACGTTGTTTACTACCGTTGGACGCATCCATAATCCTTGAATCGCAGGGAAAGGAGGTTTAATTCTTGGATTTCCTCTTTTACCTTCTAAAGATTCAATCAAAGCAGTTTCTTCACCACATATATAAGCACCACCACCACGTTGTACGTGTATATTACAATCAAATCCGGTTCCTAAAATATTTTTACCTAACCAGCCAGCTGCTTTTGCTTCTTCAATTGCTTCTTCTAAAATTTCTGGAATCCATGCATACTCCCCTCTGATATAAATGTAAGTATCATTAGATCCTAAAGCAAAGCTTGAAATAATTAAACCCTCAATTAATAAGTGAGGTAAAAATTCCATCAAATATCTATCTTTAAAAGTGCCTGGCTCTGATTCATCGGCATTACAAACCAAGTGACGTGGAACGCCCTCGGGTTTTGCAATAAAACTCCATTTCATTCCTGTTGGGAAACCTGCACCACCACGACCTCTTAATCCACTTTTCTTAACCTCTTCTACAATCGCATCCGTGGTCATTTCTTTCAAAGCTTTTTCTACTGCACGGTAACCTCCCTCACGACGATACACTTCATAAGTTCGAATGCCCGGTACATTTGCTTTGTCTAATAATAATTTTACGCCCATTTTAATATATTTAATTCAGGTCTTTATTAATTGTTTGAAGCTTGTGCTCTATACTCAGCAATAATGCTGTCAACTTTTTCTTTTGTCAAATGCTCTTTGTAAATTTTTCCTACTTGCATCATTGGAGCATATCCACAAGCACCTAAACACTCTACTAATTTTAAAGTAAACAAACCATCTTTTGTTGTTTCGCCTGGTTTGATGTCCAAAGTCTTTTTGATATAGTCAATAATGTTATCTGAACCACTAATCATGCAAGGCCCGGTTTGACAAACTTCAAAAACAAATTTGCCCACAGGCTTTAAATTATACATGCTGTAAAAAGTAGCTACTTCATACACTTCAATAGGTTCAATTTGCAAAAGGCTAGCAATATAATCCAAAGCCTCAGTTGATAACCAACCGCCAAAACTGTCCTGCGCTAAATGCAAAGCAGGTAGCAAAGCACTTTTTTGTTTCCCTTCTGGATAACGTGCCACCAAGCGTTTAAACTCGGTCATTTGTGTATCATTAAAAATAGTAGCCATATACTAAACTTTCTTTTTCAATTTTAATTTTTCAACCCAATTGTTACGCATCCAACTCTCCTGCAATCAAATTCAAACTACTCATTGTCACCACCGCATCACTTAACATACCCCCTGTAATTAATTCAGGATATGCTTGATAATAAATGAAACAAGGACGACGGAAATGTAAACGGAATGGAGTACGACCACCATCACTAATCAAATAAAAACCTAACTCTCCATTTGCACCTTCTACTGGATTGTAAATTTGACCTTTTGGTAAATCTACCTCACCCATAATTATTTTAAAGTGCCAGATTAATGCTTCCATATTATTGTACACATCTTCTTTCTTAGGTAAATAATATTCAGGAACATCTGCATGGAAAATTTCAGCATCAGTGCCTTTAAATTCCTGCACTTTTTGGTAAGCTTGTTTGATGATGGAAATACTTTGCCACATCTCTGCATTACGCACTAAAAAACGATCGTAGTTATCGCCGGTTGATCCCACAGGAACCGTGAAGTCAAAATCTTGATAACTGCTATATGGATTCGCAACACGCACATCATAGTCAACTCCAGTGGCACGCAAATTAGGACCCGTAAATCCATAGTTCATTGCACGCTCAGCGCTAATACCACCAGTACCTTGTGTACGCTCCATAAAAATACGGTTACGCGTAAACAAGCTTTCGAACTCCTTTAAAACTTTTGGATATTCATTTAAGAATTTCTCGAGTTTCTCAAATGCTGTATTTGTGAAATTCCTTTCAAAACCGCCAATACGCCCAATATTAGTAGTAAGACGGGAGCCGCATACTTCTTCATATATTTCATAAATTAATTCTCTGTATTGCATTACATATAAGAAACCAGTGTAAGCACCTGTATCCACGCCTACAATTGAATTACAAATTAAGTGATCCGAGATACGTGCCAACTCCATAATGATGATTCTTAAATAATCAACACGCTTTGGTGTTTCTACTTTCAAGAATTTTTCACATGTTAAATGCCAACCCATATTATTGATAGGGCTACTACAATAATTTAAACGATCTGTAATCGGCGTGATTTGATATAAATTTCTACGCTCAGCTAATTTCTCAAATGCACGATGAATAAATCCAACTGACTGCTCAGATGAAACCACACGCTCTCCATCAATTTCCATAATATTCTGAAATACACCATGGGTTGCAGGGTGTGTAGGACCAAAGTTTAAGGTCGTGGTCTTTTTTTCAATGGACCCTTCAGGTAAAGTGATATTGTGTTGTGCTTCCATATTATATACGTTGCTCGTTTCTTAATTTAATTATTGAAATGTTTTTTAAAATTATCCTCTTCCAAACATTTCATCGTCTTTGTCAATTCTTGTTTGATCTTCCAATGGAAATTCTTTTCTCATCGGGAAGTAATCCATTTCTTCTACGTTTAAAATGCGTTTTAAATTTGGATGTCCTATAAAATTGATACCAAAGAAATCATAAGTCTCACGCTCCATCCAATTCGCTGATTCAAATATTTTTGTAGCAGTAAATACATCCGGCTTACTGATAGGCACTGCTATCGAATAACGTAAACGAATATTCTCAACAAAATTATGTAAGTGATATACCACCACTAATTCACCATCCACATTGTCAGGATAATTCACTCCGCATAAATCTGATAAAAAAGTAAATCCTAATTCGTCAAACAAATATTGCATCACTTTTAAATTAAGTGCTGCAGGCGATTCAAATGAAAGCATTCCTGTTTCTGTAGAAAAAGTAGTTACTTGTCCTTCAAATTTCGCTTCCAATTGCGCTTGTATTGTTTCGTTTGTTAAAGCCATTTTATTTAAAATAAATAATTTAAAAAATAACTATTGGATGCCGTAACTGTTTAATAACTCCTTGTATTGATCACCATTACGACGACGAATACTTTCTTGACCAACTAGTTCTTGAATTTTCATAAAGCCATCAATAATAGCTTCAGGTCTTGGAGGACAACCAGGTACATACACATCAACAGGAATTACCTGATCAATACCTTGCAAAACACTGTAAGTATCAAAAATACCACCACTGCATGCACAAGCACCAACTGATATAACCCAACGTGGCTCTGCCATTTGCAAGTATACTTGTCTTAATACTGGTGCCATTTTTTTAGAGATGGTTCCCATTACCATTAACAAATCACATTGACGTGGAGAGAAACCTACGCGCTCTGAACCAAAACGTGATAAGTCATAGTGTGAAGCCATCGTTGCCATAAATTCAATTCCACAACATGATGTTGCGAAAGGCAAAGGCCATAAAGAATTTTTTCTTGCCAATCCAACAACCGAACTTAATTGTGTAGCAAAAAATCCTTCGCCACCAATTCCATCTGGTGCTGGTGCCATTGAAATTGCATCTGCAATTTCAGCTTCTTTTGGATGTATGTTAAATCTTA
>DAIUEC010000029.1:0-24329 GCA_036845345.1 Sediminibacterium sp. | reverse complement strand
TTCTATCCATTGAACTACGGGACCCCCTTTTAGCTAGCGCAAAGGCTAGTCCTTACGGAGGAGGGCAAAAATAACTACTTCTTTTTAAGTGACACTATATTTTGGTATCTTTGCTCCTCAAATACAAACACATGGCTTTTTATAATATCATTATTAAGTATCGTTTTTGGCTAAGTTTAATAGCTATTGCCTTAGGATTGGGTCTTGAATTATCGCATGTTGCCGGTTTTTGGCCTGTTTTCCCTTTATATTTTTTGGGATTGATCGGCATTTTGAGTCATTTTTTCGTTGGCCCATTGCGTTTAGTACAAGCTCCGATGGAAGCTGGTGATATGGACGAAGTAGAACGTATTTTAGCAACTGTATGGTTCCCTCAATTATTATATACGCCAATTCGTAGTACTTACTACACTATCAAGGGTAATATTGCGATGGTGAAGCAAGATTTTGATACTGCCGAAAAGCATTTGAAAAAAAGTAGTGATTTAGGTTCTGCGATGCCAGAGGCTGAAGGTGCGAATAAATTACAATTAGGTATGATGGCGATGCAAAGAGGGGATACCAAGCAAGGTGAATCTTATATTCGTGCTGCTATTCGTGCGGGTATTCCTGATAAAGAATCTGAGGCAGTTGCTTTTTTAAGCATGTGTCAAATTTTTATGAATAAGCGCGAGTTTCGTGCTGCCAAAGATTATTTTAGAAAAGCAAAAGCTTGCAAGCCTACTACTAAACAAGTTATTGATCAAATTAAAGAAATTGAAAAGTATATTTCTAGAATGCCAGGATAATAGCTTCTTATTATAATTTAGAAACCTCACTACACAACATAGTGAGGTTTTTTTATATGTTTATTTTTTATATTTATTGGTTGCTGTAGAATTTTATCATTTGAAAGTTTTATTGATTTAGTTTTGCCTCAAATTCATTTATGACAATATTATCCCCTAAATATTGTGTAACATGTATCGCAATTTTATTTGCATTTCATGTGAGCGCTCAAAATTCCATGATTAAGCAATTTAATAATGGAAAGGTTAAATTAAGTTATCAAAAAGTTGTTGTTAGCAATACTTATGAACTACACTTAGTTTATAAAAATGATCAAATAATTTATAGGGAAGAAACTGACTCTTTAGTACTTCATAATAATAATGAAGTAGCCGAATTCATCAATGGCTTTAATAAAACCATTGAAAGTTTATCGGATGACAAAGCAACAGTGTACATTGAAAAGCCTAGCTACTCTATTTTTAAATACGACAAAGGAATTATCGGAACCTTTGTAGCCATCTCCAATCCTACAGGCAACGTTGTTGCTTCCAACAACAAAGCAGAAGCCGTGAGTCTTTTAAATTTTCTAAAGTCAATTGAGTTCGGGAAGGAATAGACGAGTTTGACTTTACATTCTATCTTCATACGCGCGCGTACAAATACGCTATTACTACATTCATCTTTAGCTTTTATTTGCAGCTTAAATGATTTATTAGTGATTTATAAAATTGTACGTAATTTTGTACAAAAATATTTTATGACTAAAGTACTATCTGTTACAGAATTTAGGAGTAATCTAGCAGCAGAGCTTGAGCATGTTTGTAAAAATAATCGCAATCAAATTATTGTAAAGCGCCCAAAGGGTAAAGGCAATATTGTAGTGTTATCTCAAGAAGCATTTAATTCAATTGAAGAAACATTGTATTTATTATCAAGTAAGAAGAATAAAGAAGTAATTCTAGAAAGTGTTCAACAAGCCAAAGCAGGTAAAACCACCAAAGTAAAATTAAAAGACCTCTGGAAATAGAGCTAACTGAAAACGCTAAAGCCGATTTAATTTATTGGAAACTTCACAATCAAGTTAAGATTATTAAAAGAATAAATCTTTTATTAGAAAATATACTTAGCAATCCATACACAGGTATCGGTAAACCAGAATCTTTAAAGTACGAATTATCAGGTCTTTGGAGTAGAAGAATTAATAATGAACACAGAATAATTTATTCTGTATCTGATAATGTTATCTTAATTTATTCTTTTAGATTTCACTACACTCCCTAATTACTTCATCAACAACTTTTCAATCGTTGGTGCAAAGTGTGCATGTTCTAATGCATGAATTTTATTTGCTAAATCAGTTGGAGTATCGCCTGGTTCAATGGAACAAGTTGCTTGAAAAATAATTGCACCCTCATCATAATGTTCGTTCACCCAATGTATCGTGATGCCGGAAGTTTTTTCACCGGCTGCAATAACTGCTTCATGCACATGCGCTCCATACATTCCCTTGCCACCATATTTTGGAAGTAGTGCTGGATGAATATTAATGATGGCGTCTTTATAAGATCGCACCAACACTTCAGGCACTTTCCATAAAAATCCTGCTAGGACTATAAAATTGATTTCAGCATTGCGCAAACTTTGAACATAACCAGTACTTACAAATTCTATCTTATTAATAAGTAGGGTTGGGATGCCTTTTTCTTTTGCTATATCCAAAACCCCTGCGCCTGGCACATTGCATACAATCAAAGAAACCTTTACGCGGCTACTATTTTCAAAATATTCGATTATTTTTCGGGCATTGGATCCGGCTCCAGATGCAAAAATGGCCACATGTATCGGTCCATTAGCTTTTGCCGATACAGTTTCGGAACCAGCAGTTCCAAATAATTTACCCGCTACGCGGCCTAAATAGCCCTTAAAAAAGCGAAATTGGCCAGTGAAGAAACTGATGAAAATCACCGAAAATGGCCATAAAATGGTCAAAAATAGGGGATAAACGAGCCAAAATGCCCAATTTTTCTCCAAAAACAGCAATTTTAGTAAAAAGCTAGTTACGCGTCCACTTAAGCTTCCGCCAAGGGCAAAAGTCAAAATGATGAGCCAAAACTGGCCGGCACCCACTCCCCATTTACCCTGTAATTTGCTAATTCCCTTCATTTTTTCAGTTTTTGGACTTCTCTGATCCTATTTTGGGTCAAAGGTGGCCTTTTTTTCCAAAATCAAGGCACGGAATCTAAGTTTTTTGGATATGTTTAAACAAAGCTTACAATTTCATGACAATGTTTAACCAATAACCACTCAGCACCTTGAGGCTCAATATTTAAAGATGAAAAAAATGCGAAAAAAAACTTAAAATTCTGCCTATGTAAACGCTTTCTTAACTAAATTTGCACCCGTTCAAGGATATTTTTCCACACTAGACACTGTTTGTGTATATGACAATTTTAAGAAGCCTAGCTAAGATCGTTTCGATCTTCCTATTTATCACCCTTAGTTCATCTATCGGTAATCAGTTGAATGCGCAAGATGGGAAATCTCTTTTCTCCCAAAACTGTGCATCATGTCACGCGGTTAATAAAAAATTAACTGGCCCTGCATTAGCCGGCGTTGAAGATCGTTGGCCTGATAAAAAGAATTTGTATGCTTGGATCAAGAACAACCAAGCTTTTTTGAAAACAGGTGATGCATACGCTAACAAATTGTACAACGAGTACAATAAGACTGCGATGAACTTGTTTCCTAATTTAACTGATAAAGATATTGATGCAATTTTAGCATACATTAAATCAGTACCTGCTGCAGGTGCAGCTCCAGCGGGAGGTGCAGCAACAGCAGCTGCTCCAGCCGAAGAGTCTGACAGCACTTTGGTATTTGGTTTATTAACTTTAATCTTAGCAGTTGTTGCGTTAATCTTATTACAAGTTAATAGCAACCTGAAAAAATTATCTGATGATAAATCAGGTATCCCTGCAACTGAGCCAGTTCCTTTCTACAGAAACAAAGCTTACATTGCTTTCATCGCAATTATTTTATTTATTGGTGGTGGTTATATGACTACAGTGGGTGCAATGAATTTAGGTCGCTCTAAAAATTATCAACCTGAACAACCAATTTATTATTCGCACAAAGTGCATGCTGGTGTGAATCAAATTAACTGTCAATACTGTCACACTGGAACTTACCAAGGTAAGCAAGCTACTTTACCAAGTGTGAATGTGTGTATGAACTGTCACGCTGCTATCAATGAATACAAAGGAGAAGCATTAAAGCGTGAAAATGGGGATGTAGTAGATGGTACCGCTGAAATTAAAAAATTATACAAATACGCAGGATTTACCGAAGGCCAACCTTGGGATGCTAGCAAAGCAAAACCAATTGAGTGGGTGCGTATCCATAACTTACCTGATCACGTTTACTTTAACCACGCTCAACACGTAAAAGCTGGACAAATTGCTTGTCAACAATGTCATGGTGAAATCCAAAAAATGGGTGAAGTAAAACAATTCGCTGACTTAAGTATGGGATGGTGTGTTAACTGTCACAGACAAACTAAAGTTCAATTTAAAGACAATGGTTTCTATAGCATCTACGAAAAATTCCATGAGGATTTAAAATCTGGAAAATTGGATAGCACTAAAGGAATTACTGTTGAAAAGATTGGTGGTACTGAGTGTCAAAAATGTCACTACTAGTAAAAAATAAAAATAAGACGCGTAATATTATATATACATTATTATGGAGCAAAATAAGAACTGGCAAAGTTTTGGTGAGTTAAACAAATCTGAAGCCTATAACAAAGAGGTGAACAATGAGTTCAATGAAGAACTTCCTATGGTTGAAGATCATAGTGGTTTTTTGCAATCAAAAGCACCTCGTCGTGACTTCTTAAAATATTTAGGTTTTAGCACTGCTGCTGCAGCTGCTGCTGCGAGTTGTGAAATGCCAATTAAAAAGGCAATTCCTTTCGCTAACAAACCAGAAGATATCGTTCCTGGTATCGCTGATTATTATGCAACAACTTATGTGCAAGATGGGGATGTAGTGAGTGTAATTGCAAAAGTGCGTGATGGTCGTCCTATCAAATTAGAAGGTAATACTTTAAGTCCTATCACTGGTGGTGGTACTTCAGCAAGAGTACAAGCTGCTGTGTTAGATTTATATGATACTGCTCGTTTACGTTTCCCAACCATCGCTGGTAAAGAAGCAACATTTGAAGCAGTGGATAAAGCGATTGCTGCTGAATTAAATGGTGGTGCAGTGATTGTTACAAGTTCAATTACTTCTCCTTCTACTAAAGCAGTTATTGCACAATTTTTAGCAAAGCATCCTGGTAGCAAACATGTTACTTATGATGCTGTTTCATTTAGCGGTATGTTATTAGCAAATGAAGCGAGCTACGGTAAAAAAGTAATTCCTTCTTACCATTTTGAAAAAGCAAAAGCAATTGTTTCTTTAAGTGCTGACTTTTTAGGAACATGGTTAAGCCCTGTTGAATTTGCTAGACAATATGCAACTGGTAAAAAAATAGATGAAAAAAATCCTGCAATGAGCAAGCATATCCACTTTGAAACAGTGGCTAGCTTAACAGGCTCTAACGCAGATGAAAAATATTTATGTCGTCCTTCTGAAATTGGCGCTATTGCTGTTGCTTTATTAAGTGCAGTTAAAGGTGGTGAAATTGCAGGTGTTGACGCGAAGTTAAAAGCAGGCATTGAAGCTGCTGCAAAAGCATTGACTGCTAACAAAGGCGCTGCATTAGTAGTTGCTGGTAGCAATGATAAAGATGTACAAATTGTAGTGAACGCAATCAACGATGCGATTGGTGCAAATGGTACTACTATTAATTTTGGTGCTACTGTAAATTATCGTCAAGGTATTGATAGCGAATTTGCTGCATTAGTAGATGATATGAATGCAGGTAAAGTAAGCACGATTTTATTCCACGGCGCAAACCCTGTGTACACATGGCCTGCAGCGGATAAAGTAAAATCTGGTTTAGCAAAAGTTAAAACAACTATTTCATTTAGCGGTAAGTTAGATGAAACTGCTGCTGTTTGTAAATACGTTATTCCTGATCATCATTTCTTAGAAAGTTGGGGTGATGCTGAACCAATCTCTGGTCACATCTCTTTCATCCAACCTACTATTGCTCCTTTATTTAAAACACGTGCATTCCAAGATTCATTATTAAAATGGTCTGGTGATGCTACTGAATATACTAGCTACGTTAAAAATTTCTGGTCTGCTAAATTAGGCGGAGAGAATGGTTGGAATAAAACTTTACAAGATGGTGTTATTAATCCTGCAACGCCTGTAGTGAGTGGTGCAAGTATTAATGCATCTGCTGTTGCAAATGCTTTGATTGCAGTAAACGCAGAAAGCCATGCCTCTAATAATAAGAGCAGCAAAATTGAATTAGCATTATACCAAAAAATAGGTATCGGTGCAGGTCAAGGTGCAAGTAACCCATGGTTACAAGAATTACCAGATCCTGTTACACGTGCTACTTGGGATAACTATATTATTGTTTCTCCAGCAATGGCGAAAACTTTATTAAACATTGACTTAAACAACGGTGGTCAAGCCGATGCTTATGAGGTACAACCTCCTAAGAAAGTGGTTAAGTTAACGGTGGATGGAAAATCAATTGAATTACCTGTATTAATTATTCCTGGTACACATCCTCAAACAGTGGGTATCGCGGTAGGTTATGGTCGTGCAGAGTCAATTGGTAAAGCTGTAGTGGGTACTGGTAAAAATGCATATCCTTTGGCTTGCATTAAAAATGGTACGGTGAACTTTAGCTGTGCTGATGTTAAGTTAGAAGTAACTGGTGCTACTTATCCTGTTGCTTTAACGCAAACACATTTCCGTTACGATACTACACAAGGTAATCGTACTGAGGTGATGAAGGAAATGACTTTTGCTGAGTATGTTAAGAATCCGAAAGAAATTTTAGAAGATAGAGAAGCGGAAGCAAAACCATTTGGTGGTTTAGCGAACTATGAAAAAGATGCTACTATTTATCCTGTGTACGATCGTCCAGGAATTAAATGGGGTATGAGCGTTGACTTAAATGCTTGTAATGGTTGTGGTGCTTGTGTTGTTGCATGTAATGCAGAAAACAACGTTGCAATTGTTGGTAAGCCTGAGGTTTTACGTGGTCATGAAATGCATTGGTTACGTATTGACAAATACTTTAGTGGTGATATGGAAAATCCAAAAGTGGTATTCCAACCATTAATGTGTCAACATTGTGACAACGCTCCTTGTGAAAACGTTTGTCCAGTAGCTGCAACAAATCACTCTTCTGAAGGTTTAAACCAAATGACTTATAACAGATGTATTGGTACTCGTTATTGCGCGAACAACTGTCCTTTCAAAGTACGTCGTTTTAACTGGGCTGATTACACTGGTGCTGATAGCTTCCCTGATAACCAAGTGGGTGAAGTGAATGATGTAGTATTGAACATGAATGATGACTTAACAAGAATGGTATTAAACCCAGATGTTACAGTACGTTCTCGTGGTGTGATTGAAAAATGTTCTTTCTGCGTTCAACGTTTACAAGCTGCTAAATTAGACGCGAAAAAAGATTCTCGTCCAATGGTTGATAGCGATATCAAAGTTGCATGTCAACAATCTTGTCCTACTAACGCAATCACTTTTGGTAACGCAAATGACAAACATAGCGCTATCACTAAAGTTCGTGTTGATAATCCTAATCGTTCTTTCTATGTGTTAGAGCAATTACACGTATTACCAAACGTAACTTACTTAGCGAAAGTTAGAAACTCAGCTGAGGAAGAAGCTGAAGCGAAAGGTGAAAAGAAAGCAGAAGCTAAAACTGAAAAGAAAGAAGCTTAATTAAGAAGTATATATAAAATAATTAGAAATACAGAGACATGCATTTAAAGTACGAATCACAACTGCGCGAACCCTTAGTATACGGTAATAAAACCTATGCTCAAGTTACTGAAGACATCGTGCGACCTATCGAAGCCAAACCATCTCGTTTATGGTATATTGGTTTTTTCATTGCTGTTGCCTTACTTAGTTTTGGTGCATACAGTGTGTATCGTGAGGTAACTTACGGTATTGGTCAGTGGAACTTGAACAAAACCATTGGATGGGGTTGGGATATTACCAACTTCGTATGGTGGGTAGGTATCGGTCACGCTGGTACTTTGATTTCTGCTGTATTATTATTGTTCCGTCAAGGATGGAGAACAGGTGTTAACCGTGCTGCTGAGGCGATGACTATTTTTGCCGTTATGTGTGCGGGTCAATTCCCAATCTTCCACATGGGTCGTGTTTGGATGGCCTTTTTCGTAATGCCTTATCCTAACTCTCGCGGACCATTATGGGTGAACTTTAACTCTCCTTTATTATGGGACGTATTTGCGATCTCAACATATTTCACAGTATCATTATTATTCTGGTACTCTGGTTTATTACCTGACTTTGCAACAGTTCGTGATAGAGCATTTACAAAATTGAGAAAAAAATTATACGGTATTGCTTCCTTTGGGTGGACTGGTTCTACAAAACATTGGCAACGTCACGAGAGTTTGTCTTTAGTATTAGCAGGTTTATCTACACCACTAGTATTATCGGTACACACAATCGTATCTTTTGACTTTGCTACTTCAGTAATTCCTGGATGGCATACTACGATCTTCCCTCCATATTTCGTTGCCGGTGCGATCTTCTCTGGATTCGCAATGGTACAAACCTTATTATTAATTGTAAGAAAAGTATTTGGATTAACTGACTATATAACAATCGGTCACATCGATTTAATGAATAAAGTAATTGTACTTACTGGTTCTATCGTAGGTATCGCTTACTTAACTGAATTGTTCATGGGTTGGTACTCTCAAAATAAATATGAAGGTTACACTTTCTGGTATAGCCGTGCTTATTTATTTAGCCCTTATGGCTGGAGTTATTGGGGTATGATGGCTTGTAACGTAATTTCTCCGCAAATTTTCTGGTCTAAGAAAATGAGAAGAAATGTATTCGTTACTTTCTTCATGAGTATCATCGTTAACATTGGTATGTGGTTTGAGCGTTTCGTAATTATCGTTACCTCTTTATATCGTGATTACTTACCTTCTAGCTGGTCTGTTTACTACAGCCCTAGTATCTGGGAGATTGGTTTTTACGCTGGAACATTTGGATTGTTCTTCACTTGCTTCTTCTTATTCGCTAAATACTTCCCAGTAATTGCTGTGGCAGAAATTAAATACGTATTAAAGAGAAGTGGTGAGTCTTACAAACCTGAGTTTGATGCAATTGAAGCGCAACCGCTTGAATCATTTGTTCACGATCATGCGCACGCACATTAATTATTAGTTTAAGAAATATACTATGGCACAAAAGAAATTTGTTGTTGGTTGTTTTGATGATGAAAAAGTATTGTTTCCTGCAGTAAAGCAAGTGCGTACTGCTGGTTATAAAATCAAAGATGTTTATACTCCGTTCCCTGTGCATGGTTTAGACCACGCGTTGGGTATGCGTGAAACAAGCTTGCATACAGCCGGTTTTATATATGGTATCACAGGTACTACTACTGCAATTAGTTGCATTAGCTGGATCTTCACGAAGGATTGGCCTTTAAACATTGGTGGTAAACCTCACTTTGCTTTACCAGCATGGATCCCAATCATTTTTGAGTTAACTGTATTATTTGCTGCCGTAGGTATGGTAATGACTTTTATGTGGTTATGTCAAATGGCACCTGGTGTTAAAAAACATCACTTTCATAAAAGAGCAACAGATGATTTATTTGTAATGGTTATTGAGTGTACTGAAAAAACAAACGCCGAAGATTTAAAAGCTTTATTAGCTGCTAACGGTGCTGTTGAAACAGATATTCAAATTGCTGAAGACGGATGGTGGTTTGGAACTTATGATAACGAAAATGAAAACTTATACAAGCAAGTAACCAACTAGTTATCAATTAAACCTGAATGCAGGTGGTGGAAGAAAAAATTTAAATGAATTAAGTAAAACAAGATGAATAAATTTTTAGCAATAACATTTTTAGCTGCAGTAGTTGCATTAACTAGTTGTAGCGATGTGAAGCGTACTCCAGGTTCTATCTATATGCCGGATATGGCGTATAGCCGCGCATATGAAACTTATGCCGATCATAGTAACCTTACTGAAAAAGGAATCAACTACAACAATATGCCTGTTGCAGGTACTATTGCACGTGGTCACGATATGCCTTTTCCAATTGCGAAAGATAAAGCAGGTGATACGGTGAATTATTATGCTTCAAGATCAGTGGTAAATCCAATTGATTCTTTAAGTAAGAAAGATTATGATGAAGCTGAGCGTTTATATTTAATTAACTGTGGTATTTGTCATGGTGCTAAATTAAATGGTAACGGTCCTTTATATAAAGATGGTAATGGTCCTTATCCTGCAAAGCCTGCAACATTAGTAGGTGATGTAAAATATGAAAGCATGCCAGCTGGTCAAATGTTTTACTCAGTTCAATATGGTAAAAACTTAATGGGATCATATGCTTCTCAATTAAGCAGACACCAACGCTGGATGATTATCCGTTACATTAAGGATAAACAAGCAGCTGCTAAAAAAGGATAATCATAAATTAGAAAATCAAGATCGCAAAGATTTAAAAGACTATAAATAAGAAACGATGGCATCTATTAAAGAACAATTTGAAATTCCTGGTAAATTAAAGACATGGGCTTATGCTTTAATCGGCATTGGTGGTGTTGCCTTATTGTATGGTATGTTTACCCAAGGATTCAGCACTGACGAACATGAGCAAGTTCATTTTTGGGGTACTTTAATGTACAATACCATTTTCTGGACTTTGGTGACCAACGCTGCTATGTTCTTTTTATGTTTCAGCACAATGGCGCAAGCTGCATGGATGCAATCCTTCCGCAGAATTGCTGAAGCCATCTCTACTTTAGTGCCTGTATTTGGTAGTATCACTTTTGCAGTGTTAATATATGTAGTAGTGAGTGAGAAGCACCATATCTACCATTGGTTAGATGCTGCTGCTGTTGCAAAAGATCCTATCTTAAAAGGAAAGGCTGGTTTCTTAAACCCAACTTTCTTTATTATCTGGACTACATTAGCCATTACATTATGGTCTTATTTTGGATATAGAATGCGTCAAATTTCTCGCGAAGCAGACGAAAATCCAATGGATGCAGAAACTGCAAAAAGTTTCAATATTCGTAGCATGACACGCTCTGGATTTTTCTTAGTGTGGTTTGGTTTAACAGTTGCTTCTACAATTCCTTGGTTATGGTTAATGAGTATCGATGCACATTGGTATTCTACGATGTATAGCTGGTATACTTTTGCAAGTTCATTCGTTGCAGGTATGGCTTTGATTGCACTTTGGGTAATCTACGCAAAAAACAAAGGCTATTTAGAATTAACAAACTCAGAGCACTTACATGACATTGCTAAATTCATGTTTGCGTTCTCTATCTTCTGGACTTACTTATGGTTCTCTCAATACATGTTAATTTGGTACGCTAATATTCCTGAGGAAACAGTTTACTTTAAACACCGTGTTCAAGGTGCTTACAAACCAATCTTCTTCTTGAATTTAGTAGTTAACTTTTTAGCACCATTGATTATTTTAATGAAGCGTTCTGCTAAAAGAAATTTCACTTTGGTGGCTTTCATGGCAGTATTGATTTTATTTGGTCACTGGATTGATTTTTACCAAATGGTTATGGGTAGCTTGATGAAAGATCATGTTACTTTAGGTTGGTTGGATTTTGGAATCCTTGGATTCTTTGTGGGTGTTTTAATTTTAATGGTTGCGCGTTCTTTAGCAAGCAAACCATTGATTGCAAAAAATCATCCGTTCTTAAAAGAAAGTATTATTCACCAAGTATAATCATTGGAACCAACTAATATTGATTTAGAAATAACGAATTAAAGAATTATGAGTTTATATTTATCTATCGCAATCATCGCCCTTATTTATGTGGTAATTTTTCAAATTGCCAAGGCGAGTGAATATGTATCAATCTTAAAGGGTGAAGAAAACAGCCGTAAACAAAACAACAAGATCAACGGATTTTTAATGATCGTGTTTTTAGTGTTAGGTTTTGTGGGTGTGTATGTTTGTAATGACCTCCTTTTTGATAAAACTTTATTAGCACATCCTGCTGCAAGTATTCAAGGTGAAAGAGTTGACCAAATGCTTTGGATTACTTTAACCATTACAGGTATCGTGTTTATAGTTACTCAAATATTATTATTCTGGTTCTCTTATAAATACCAAGAGCAAGAAAACAGAAAAGTATTCTTTTTTGCGCACAGCACTAAATTAGAATTAATCTGGACTGCGATTCCTGCAATCACTTTAACGGTGTTGGTAATTTTTGGTTTGCGTAACTGGTTCTTCTTTACTGGTGACGCTCCAAAAAATGCAATGGTAGTGGAAGTAACTGGAAAGCAATTTGGTTGGATTTTCCGTTACCCAGGAAAAGACGCTGTGTTTGGTAAAAAATATTATAAAAACATTGACCCTGCTAATAACTCAGTAGGTATTATCTGGGATGATAAATATGCTCAAGATGATATCTTAACGGAGCAAACAATGTATGTGGTTAAAGGTCAACCAGTAAAATTAATTATTGGTTCAAGAGACGTTATTCATGACGTAGGTTTATCTGCATTCCGTTTAAAAATGGATGCGGTACCTGGTATCCCAACAACTATGTGGTTTACGCCTAAGTATACTACTAAAGAAATGCGTGAGATGACAGGTAACCCTAACTACACTTACGAAATTTCATGTGATCAATTATGTGGTAATGGTCACTACTCTATGAAAGGTGTAATTGAAGTGGTTGAGCAAGAAGAATATGATTTATGGATGGCGAAGCAAAAGCCTCAATACTTTGTTGCAAATCCTGACAAGGATCCAGAAGCTGCGAAAGCGGCTGCAACTGCTGCACCTGCTAAAGATAGCACTGCAAAAGTAGCAACAGCAAAAATGTAATTGATAGTAGAACAAAAGACAATTAAAGAAAAACTTATTTAAATAAAAGGTATGAGTCACGAAGCAGTATTACACGCACACGAATCTCATGGACATGATGATCATGGTCATCACGAACATCATGATACATTCTTAACTAAATATGTATTTAGTCAAGACCATAAAATGATCGCGAAGCAATTCTTGATCACTGGTATGGTTTGGGCGGTACTAGGTGGTTTAATGAGTGTGCTTTTCCGTTTACAATTAGGTTATCCTGATGCAAGTTTCCCTTGGTTAGAATCTATCTTGGGTAAGTGGGCAAAGGGTGGTCAAATTACACCTGAAGCTTATTACGCTTTAGTAACAACACACGGAACGGTATTGGTATTCTTTGTATTAACTGCAGGTTTATCTGGTACTTTCGCTAACTTTTTAATTCCATTACAAATTGGTGCACGTGATATGGCGTCTCCATTTATGAATATGCTTTCTTACTGGTTCTTCTTAGCAGCTAGTATTGTAATGATGTCTTCATTATTTGTAGAGACTGGACCATTTAGTGGTGGTTGGGTAGCGTATCCTCCATTGTCTGCATTGCGTGATGCATCTCCAGGTTCTAAATCTGGTATGGATTTATGGATAATCTCAATGGCATTGTTCGTAGTATCTTCTTTATTAGGAGGATTAAACTATATCGCTACTATTTTAAACATGCGTACAAAAGGTATGAGCATGACGCGTTTACCTTTAACTATTTGGGCATTGTTCTTTACAGCGGTATTAGGGGTATTATCTTTCCCTGTATTATTGTCTGGTTTTATCTTATTAATTTTTGATAGAAACTTTGGTACCTCATTCTATCTTTCTGATATTTTCGTGAATGGTGTAGGTGCATTATCTAACGAAGGTGGTAGTGCTATTTTATACCAACACTTATTCTGGTTCTTAGGTCACCCTGAGGTTTACATTATCTTATTACCTGCCATGGGTATGGTATCTGAGATTATGTCTGTAAACTCTCGTAAACCCATCTTTGGTTACATGGCGATGTTAGGTTCTTTATTTGCAATTGCAGTATTGGCCTTCTTAGTATGGGCGCACCACATGTTCGTTACGGGATTAAATCCTTTCTTAGGATCTGTATTCGTTCTTTTAACTTTATTAATCGCCGTTCCTTCTGCTATCAAAGTATTTAACTGGTTAACTACTTTATGGAGAGGTAATATCCGTTTCACTCCTGGTATGTTGTTTGCAATTGGTTTTGTAAGCTTATTTATCTCTGGAGGTTTAACAGGTATTTGGTTAGGTAACGCTGCTTTGGATATTCACTTACACGATACTTATTTCGTAATTGCGCACTTCCATATTGTAATGGGTGTGGCAAGTATGTTTGGTATGTTCGCTGGTGTATACCACTGGTTCCCTAAAATGTACGGTCGCTATTTAAATAACTCTTTAGGTTACATGCACTTTTGGGTTACATTGGCAGGTGCTTACATGATTTTCTGGCCAATGCACTATGAAGGTTTAGCGGGTATGCCTCGTCGTTATTTTGATTTTAGTATTTGGGAAAGCTTTAAGCAATTCGCTGAGTTAAATCGTTTCATTAGTACGGTTGCAATGATTGTTTTTGCTGCTCAACTTTTATTTATCATTAACTTCTTCTATTCTATATTCAAAGGTCGTAAAGTAACAGATCCAAATCCTTGGAAATCTAATACTTTAGAGTGGACTACTCCAATTAATCCTGGTCACGGTAACTGGCCTGGTGAAATTCCTGAAGTACATCGTTGGCCTTATGATTACGGTAAGGATGGTGTTGACTTTATCCCACAAGATGTTCCAGTGGGTGATCACGAATCAAGCCATTAAAAAATTGATTATGCCCTGTTTGATCAGGGCATAATTATTTTATCTCCAATAACGGGTTTATATAACGAATTAAGTGAAAGCAACTTTAAAAAATTACGGACAGCTCATGAAGTTTACACTCAGTTTTACTGTAGTGTTCACTTGCGTAATTTGTTATCAGTTGGCGCCTAATGTTGCAGGTTATGATTGGTTCAATATTTTATTATTGACTTTCGCCGGACTATGTATTACGGGAAGTGCGAATGCCATTAATCAATCTGTTGAAAAAGATACCGACGCACAAATGAAGCGCACGAGTAATCGTCCTGTTGCTGCGGGTAGATTAACACAACAACAAGCATATGGTTTTGCATTCATTACTGGTGTAGTTGGTGTTGGTTTAATGTGGTGGGGTTTTAATTTATCTTCGGCATTACTTTCTGCATTTAGTTTGTTTTTATATGCGTTTATTTATACGCCACTGAAAAAAATAAATTCCATTGCAGTATTGGTGGGCGCTTTTCCTGGTGCCATTCCTTGTTTAATTGGATGGGTGGCCGCTACCAATGATTTTAGTGCAGGTGGATGGGCTTTATTATTAATTCAATTCTTATGGCAGTTCCCACACTTTTGGGCAATTGCTTGGGTTTCACATAATGATTATTCTAAAGTAGGTTTTAAATTATTGCCTGCAAAAGAAGGTCCAACAAGGTTTACAGCAGTACAAAGTATTATGTATGCAGTGCTAATGATTCCAATTGGTTTTATTCCGCACTACTTACACTTAACAGGTGAATGGAGTATGTGGGTGGTATTGGTTGCCAATATGTTTATGGTAGTGCAATGTGTTAGATTGTATCAAAACATGGGTGTTCAAGCAGCACGTCGTGTTATGTTTAGCAGTTATATATATTTACCCATTGTTTATTTATCCTTACTTGCGGACAAATTAAATTTCGTACATCTATAAAATTTTATTTATGTCAACAGATATTCAAATGGAAAAGAAAAAAATTCACCCTTATCAATTTTATTTGTGGGCTGGATTGGGAAGTGTTGTGATGATGTTTGCTGGTTTAACAAGTGCTTATATTGTTAAAAAGAGCCAGGCAAGTTGGTTAGAGTTTGACCTACCGAATGTTTTTATGGTTTCAACGGTAGTCATTTTAATTAGCAGCTTTACCATTCAAATGGCGGTAAAAAAGCAAAAAGAACAGAACGAAAATCAGTACCGTGGTTTTTTAGCGGTGACTGCTATTTTGGGCCTGGTTTTTATCTTATTACAAATACAAGTATTCAGAACTTTGGAAGGAAATAGCATTGCTTTAACTGGAGCTAGAAGCAATTCTGCAGCTTCCTTTTTGTTTGTAATTACGGGCTTGCACCTTTTGCACGTTTTAGGGGGTGTGATTGCCTTGGTTTGGATCAGTTTAAAGGCGTTTTCGTCTAAAAACAACATAAATAACGACTTGCCAGTCAAATTGATATCCAATTATTGGCATTTTGTAGACATATTGTGGGTGTACCTTTTTGTATTCCTTCATTGGGTGGGCTAAACCCAAAAAAAATAGGGTATTTTTATTCAAATATCCTTGATAGCCAATATTTTTGCACTGAAATCGAAATAGCACATGTCAAATGTAACAACTGCTTCAACAAAGGAAGCAAAATGGTGGAACGGGGGAAAAAGCCCTTTTGATGTAGAATACGGAAAAGTAATGATGTGGTACTTTTTAATGAGTGACGCATTTACTTTTGGCGCATTTCTTATTGCATATGGTACTGTACGTTTTTCAACAAACGGATGGCCTAATCCAAACGAAGTATTTAAAAGTTATCCTTTTGCTGGTGAAGGCACCAACGCTCCTTTAGTGTTTGTATCTATCATGACTTTCATTTTGATTGTGAGTTCGGTAACTATGGTACTTGCTGTTCATGCAGGTAAGATGATGGATAAAAAAGGAGTAGTTAGAAATATGATTTTAACCATCATTGGTGGTATTGCTTTTTTAAGCTGTCAAGCTTGGGAGTGGAATCACTTACATCATGAAGGTGCATGGTGGGGTATGAATCCATTTATCAATGCGGATGGTACTGCTTCATCTACTAACTTCACTAACTTTTTCTTTACCATCACTGGTTTCCATGGCTTCCACGTATTTAGTGGTGTAGTTATTAATATCATTATGTTAATCATGACTTTAACAAATCAATTTGAGAAAAGAGGTCATTACTTAATGATTGAAAAAGCAGGATTGTATTGGCACTTTGTAGATTTAGTGTGGGTATTTGTATTCACTTGTTTCTACTTATTATAAAATTGTATAGCACTAGCGCTTAAAAATATTTCAAAAAGATTATTATGTCAAATCACGATACACACGAACACGGAGATCCAATTGCAGAGATTAAGAAAGTAACGATCATTTTATCAGTACTTACTATTATTGAATTAATATTAGGATTCTGGATGATTGGTGTTACTTCAGAAGGAGGCCGTTTAGCTATTAAAGGAACCATTGTAATTTTAATGTTGGCTAAAGCATTTTACATTGTTGCTTACTTTATGCACTTGAAACATGAATTAAAGAACTTAATCATGACTATCGTTGTGCCTTTAGCTTTATTTATCTGGTTCATTACTGCGTTTTTATCTGATGGTAATTCATTCAGAAATTTACGTAACACTTATGATCCTCATTTTAAAGAGCAAGCAACTATTAAAGTAGAAGCGAAGGAAGCGCATCATGGTGAAGAAGGCGCTAAGGAAGCTACTGAAGCTAAAGAAGCAGCACCAGCAACAGAAGCGAAAGAGGCTGCTCCTGCAAAAGCTGCTGAGACAGAAAAGAAATAATAAACATTTAAGTTTACGATATTAAAAACCATCCATCTTGGATGGTTTTTTGTTGAATTCAACTGCCGTTTAGCCTTTCCGTTGTAACTTTGTTTATCAAACTATACTATGTCTAAAAAATCGATTTACGGTTTAATTATTGCGTTACTGATTCCTGTTTTATGTTACTTGTGGCTAAAGCAGGCGAGTGATAGTGCTGTAATTATGCCTCGTCATTATTTATTAGATACCGTAGTGGAGAAGGAAGTGCGTGGTAAGCAAATTACAGATAGCATTTGGCATACTACAAAAGATATTCGCTTAGTAAATCAATTAGGTGATACTGTTAATTTGTATGATCAAAAAGGTAAAATAATTATCCTTGATTTTTTCTTTACCAGTTGTGGAAGCATTTGTCCTAAGCTTACACGCAATATGGTAAAGTTGCAACAGTCTTTTACCAGAGGCGGAGATATTCGTAAAAAACAAGTGGATACTTCTATCGTTCAATTTATTTCCATGTCTGTGGATCCTGCAAGAGACAGCGTACCTGTGTTAAGAGAGTATTCCAATAAAATGGATGTGGTTTCTGATAACTGGTGGATGTTAACTGGTAATAGAGATTCTATTTACAAATTTGCATTTGAAGAAATGAGGGTAGATAAGTTTAGTATGGAACCCGTGAATCCTGATTTTGTACATACCAGTCGATTTATTTTGATTGATAAAAACATGCAAGTGCGTGGTTACTATAATGGATTGGATTCTGCTTCGCTTTTAAAATTGGCAAAAGATGTTGGATACATTATGTTGGAAAAAGATCGTACAAAAAAGAGTGAGGTCTTTCAACAAATTATTGAACTAAGCTGGTTATGGCTTGTTATTGCTGTATTGGTTGGGGGCTTTGTATATTATTTCACAAGCACTAGACAAAAAAATTAATTTATATGTTAACACCTTCGATTCAAAAGAATGACAAAAAAGCTAAATGGTTAATTGGAATCTTTAGTGTTGTTGTTTTTGTTGCAGTAACATTTTTAAGCAAATTCACATTAGAAGTGGAATTGCCTTTTGATAAACACATTTTTGCATTAATCAATGCTTTATTAAATACGGGTGTTGCTATTTTATTGGTATTCGCAATTATTGCGATTAAGAATAAAAATTATCAGTTGCATAAAAATTTAATGCTTACCGCCTTGACACTTTCTGTATTGTTTTTAGTTACTTATATCGCACATCATTTATTCGCAGGTGAAGCACGCTTTGGCGATAGTAATTTTGACGGACAGGTGGATGCTGCCGAAGCTGCTGCTGTAGGAAATCTTCGCCCATTCTATTTAATTTTATTAACTACACATATTATTTTAGCGGCTACTAGTTTGCCATTTATTTTATTTACAGCCTACCGCGGATTAACAGGGGAGTATGAGGATCATAAACGCAAGGGTAGAACCATGTGGAAGATTTGGTTTTATGTAGCAGCAACAGGTCCGTTAGTGTACATCATGATTAAGCCTTACTATCATTAATTTATTTATCTAGAAATACTTGTATTAAAAAGGAGTGAAACAATTCACTCCTTTTTAATATCCCAACTCGATTGCTGGGTCCCAAAATAGTTTTTCAAAGTCCACTACGGTTTCGTTTTGGACTTTTATTTTTTCTTTCTCCAAAAGTTCTTGCATTTTGGTAGGGGTTTCAAAATGCGCCTTGCCCGTTAACATTCCATTTCTATTTACTACTCGGTGTGCAGGCACTTTTGGTTTTACACCATGTGACGCATTCATGGCCCATCCCACCATTCTTGAACTTCCGCCGGTTCCAATATATTTTGCAATAGCCCCATAGCTCGTGACACGACCTTTTGGAATTAATCGTACCACATCAAAAACGTTTTGAAAAAAATCTTTAGTCTTGGGGGTGTATTCCATCTTTACTGTTTTTGCTCAAAGTGGATCTAATTAACTGGGCGCGCGTTTTAATGGGTTCAGGTACCGCATCATAATCAAATGGGCAATGCTTGCATGCTTGCCCACAACAATATCCTCTCGCCTCATGATAAGCTGCAGTAAACACCCACATTCCTTTGGGGTCAATATAATAATCTACATCTTTAATCATTTGCTCTTTCTTACTCACTTACTAGCTTTTTTTAATCTATCAATCCAACTTTCTTTCTTCTATTCTTTCCTCTATTTTGTACTATAACAAATTATTCCATGGCTTGTTTACCATTTCGGGCTAAACTTTCATGCGTTTCTGTTACTTCAAACTCAGCGATGATCTCTTTTAATTTTTCATCTAGTTCAATCGGAAGCTCCTTGTCTAATTTAAATTGAATATAATGAATGCGGTTACTGCTTGCAATATTCAATCCCTCATAATAAGTTTTAATGGCATATCTGTCATCCCATTTATCCGACTGCATCAATTCAGTGCTATATAAGTTATCAGTTGCAGTGATTAAGCTAAGCCCATACAATTCAACCACAGTTTTGGTAAATAAAAATAAATTAGGACTATCTGTTTTCAAATGCACTATTCCTGTTGTATTATTATTCTCTCCGCCCCCTTGTTTTAAAAACTGTTGATATAGGCGTAAGAATTTAGGATGCGTTAATCTTTTCTTTGCTTTGGATAATCTTAATTGTGGGTCAGGAAAAGTGATCCATATTTCATTCACCTCGTCTTTTGAAAAGTATTGTGTTACTTGATCAATTTGAGTTCGTATAAATGCAACATTTTTTAAGCCATCTCGATTCGCAATGCTCGCACCTTTCCAAATACGATTGCCTTTTAAATCTAAGCCTACAAAATTTTGATTGGGAAACATGCGGCCTAAACCCACTGCATATTCTCCTCTTCCACAAGCAAGTTCTAAAACCAATGGCTTCTTTTTTGTAGCATTTGTAGATTCACTTGTATCATCAACAACGGCAAGACTGTCTAATTCAATATTAATAGTTCCTTTTTCAAGTTCATTAAAATAAGCAGCCCATTTACCAGGCATCCCTTGCGGATACTCCAATACATTTTCATATTCCTTAATTGCCGCAAACTTGATTAATTTTTTCTGACCCATATTGCAAATATACTACCTAGCAAGGGTTTAGTGCTTCATTAATTTCACTGCTCTTTGTGCAACAATAGGAGCAATGGCTACGCCCATACCACTCATGCGTACAGCACAATAAACATTGGGTTGTAATTGCTGAATAATTGGTTTTTTAATTTTGCCCATTCCCATCGTTCCACTCCAGCGTAATTCTATTTTTGGTTTTTTTGCGCCCTTTGGTAAAATGCGTTTCATCATAAACTCCTCTAAAGTTTTTTGAATCAATTTTGATGTTTCTAATGAAGTTGTTTTTTCATTTTTAAAATCTTTATTTCTTGCGCCCCCTAATAATAATCTATTGCCTACATTTCTGAAATAATAAAAGCCTTCGTCAAAATGAAATGTTCCTTTGAATTTTAAATTTGGAATCGGCTCGGTAATAAACACTTGACCTCTTGCTGGAACTACATCTAATTCAGGCAACAATTGTTTTACAAAACCATTGGTACAAATAAGTAATTGCTTTGCTTCAATGGTGGCTTCTAAATTTGTTTTGATAGTCACTCCTTTTTTGTGTGACTTAAATTTTTTAACCTCTGTATTAAATAATATTTGTACTCCTTTTGATTGCACTTCTTTTTGCAATGCCAATACTAACTTTGCTGAATTCAATTGTCCTTCGAATGGACTAAAAGCCAATGCATTAATTTTTTGGAATCCTAATTTTGTAATCTGCTTTGATTCGTTGGTATAAATAGGTAAGCACTTTCCATTTTTTTTAGGGGTACCTAATGCTGGTGCTAATACTTTATTTAAGTAGGCAATATCTGCATCTAACTTTTTAATATCATATGCACCCCCTTCTTCAAATAATTCATAGCCACCAAACTGATCGTAGTCAATTGTTTTTTTATCAAATACTTTTTGAATTCTTTGCAAACCGTCATAACGCATCTTTACTGTTTCCAACATATTGGCTTCACCCATTAGTTGAACATCGTACATAAGTTCGGATACGCTACCAAAACAACTAAAGCCGGCATTGCGGGTACTTGCCCCGGAAGGAATTACCCCTCTCTCCAAAATAGTAATTTGCAATTTTGGGTTTTTGCTAATCAACTCATAGGCAGTCCATAAGCCCACAAAACCACATCCAATAATTACCACATCTTTCGGAGCGAAATAGGTGGATTGCTCCCATACGGATATTGCCATGACTAGTTATTTAGACTACAAATATCCTACTAAGCGGTCAATAAGCCTAAAATGTTCCATTTTCTGCAGGAAAAACACCCATTATGGAACAAATTTGAAAAGGTTCTTTACCTATTTTACTTATTGTAGATTGTAAATTGAACCAAATTTAAACCATATGAAAAAAATGCTATTCTTGGGTCTTTGTGTTGCTTCCGTAGTTATTGGATGCAAGTCAGAAACCAAAACCACTTCTCAAGCGGGTGTTTATACGCTTGATAAACAAGTAATTACAGACGGTAAAACTGAATTTATTAAATCTACTGCCAATGGTGACGTACAGTATAAAATTTATACTGACGCTGGTTACTTTTATATTGGCATCAACAAGGATTCTTCCGTAGGATTTGGAACAGGTTCTTATACTCAGGTTGGTAATACTATAACTGAGACAAATACCTACAATAGCGGTTCACTTGATACTGCTTGGGATGCTAAAGTAGAAATCACGAATAATGAAAAAGGCTACACGCAAATGATTCCTGAGTTAAAAGCTAATGGAATTAGCTATAAATTAACTGAAGATTATACTAAAGTGCAGGCCTCTGGCACAAGTGCATTAGATGGTATCTGGCATCAAACTAAAAATTTAGTAGTTTCTGGTAAAGACACTGCTGATAAAACTTACAATGAATATAAAGTATACCAAGGTGGTCATTTTATGTGGGCTACAAGATATATGTCTGATACCGCTGCTAAAAAAATGACAAACTTAGTTGGTCATGGTACTTTCACTTTAAACAATGATGCCTTAACTGAGCAATTAGATTTTTCAAGTTTAAAAGGCGCTGTTGGCAAGTATGACATTAAAGTAAAATTCAATGGTGCTGATGAGTATACGCAGGAAACTGCTGATACAACTAATAAAACAGTTGGATTTAAAACCTATAAGCGTATTAAGAAATAGTTTTTCAGGATTTTTTAAGTTTGGGAAAGGCTGCTCGTAAAGAGCGGCCTTTTTTATTTGCTTCTTATTAAAATTAATGGGAAATTGCAACCCATAATGCGCCACTACTTTTACTTACTCCTTTTTGTATTAGCTATTTCTTTTAAGGGGAGTGCGCAGACCACCCATATGCAGGAGTCTTGGTGGGATTATCTAAATCAAAACCGCTATTCAGAACATTGGGGTTCATGGATTGACTTACAATCTAAATTAAAAGACAACTATGTAAATTCATTGAATGCCAATGAGTATACCTTGGGGGCTTCTTATTTTCAGAACGAACATTTCAAATACACTGGAGCGCTCACCCTTGTGGATCAATTTCCTGCAACGGGTAAGACCTATCATTTGGAAGAATATCGTCCTTGGCAAATGATTCAGTTGAATACAAAAACGCGTCGATCCAAGTGGTTGCAGTGGTTAAGGTTGGAGGAGAGGTTCAAACAAACAGCTATTAGTAATAAAGCAAGTGATCAGTACGATTTTTCGTATAGATTAAGATATTATGTATTGGCTCAATTTCCTTTAAGTAAGCATATGTATAAAAAAGGAACCTTTTCTTTAGTTACCTCTGAGGAGTTGTATTTGAACTTTGGCTCTAGTATCGTTTACAATACATTTGATCAAAACCGACTATTTGCAGGATTTTACTATTATTTGAATGATGCCAATATTTTGCAGTTGGGATATACCAATTTGTTTCAAAAATATAATGCGCCAGATAAATATCTAAAGTCAGATGTGTTAAGAGTTTCTGTTTTTAATACCATTGATTTTCGAAAAAAACCAACAACCAAGGATTTCAATCCTTAGTCAACAACATTAATTTTTTTCCTCAAAAACGATTTTTCTAAGCTTCAAAACCTACGCTATTTAATGATTTTAGCGATTTTAAGGGTTTTGGTTGTTTAATTAAATTTATCGGTATCGTTTGCGTAAATAAATAGATTAAATAAATGTGAAATTTAAGTTAATATAAATAGACTTGTAGACGATTTATGGGCCACTTTGGCCTTGATTGCTAAACAAATTGCTTATATGAAAAAACTTGTATTGGGTTTTATGCTAACCTTAACCACAATTGGGTTATTTGCACAAAACATTACTGTAGCCGGTAAGGTTACCGATGAATCTGGCGCTCCTTTGGATGGAGTTTCAATTAAAGTAAACGGAACTAATAAAGGAACACAAACAAATAATGGAGGTGCTTTTCAAATATCGGTTGCTCCAGGTGTTACTTTAACTTTTAGCTATGTTGGTTACAACAATGTAGAAAAGAAAGTCACTGATGTTAGTCCATTTACCATTAAATTATCTAAAGTAAATGCCAACTTAGATGATGTAGTAGTTATTGGTTATCAAAGTGTTAGACGTAAGGATGTAATGGCTTCTGTTGCATCTGTTGGCGCTAAAGACTTAAAAGACATTCCTATTAACTCAGCAGCTGAAGCTTTAAATGGTCGTTTAGCGGGAGTTACGGCAACGACTGCGGAAGGTTCTCCGGATGCGCAGGTAAGAATTAGAGTAAGAGGTGGTATGTCAATTACAGGTGACAACTTGTAAATCGTCAGCATAAAGTGGACAAAATATAGTCTAAATTAGTAGAGTGTTT
>DAIUEC010000028.1:0-24540 GCA_036845345.1 Sediminibacterium sp. | reverse complement strand
TTGCTGGTGGTATGACGCAAGAGCAAGCAGAGAAAGAAGCTCCTATTCAAAAAGGGGCTCAGGAAATGTTGTTAAAATGGGAACAAGGTGATGCAGCTACTATTGACTTATGGAAGCGCATGAATACTTGGGTGTATGAAGGTTTTGATGCTACTTATAAAAAAATAGGATCCGATTTTGTTAAAACATATTACGAGAGCAATACCTATTTATTAGGAAAAGAATTAGTGGAGCAAGGATTGGAGAAAAAAGTATTTTATCAAAAAGAAGACTCTTCTGTTTGGATTGATTTAACAGGTGAAGGACTAGATGAAAAAATTGTGCGTCGTAAGGATGGAACTTCGGTATACATAACACAAGACATTGGCCTTGCAGAAGTTAAACAAAAAGAATTTAATACCGACGCTAGTATTTATGTAGTGGGTGACGAACAAAATTATCACTTTAAAGTGCTTAAATTAATTTGTCAAAAATTACAATTACCTGCAGCAGACGGTATTTATCATTTAAGTTATGGAATGGTTGAATTGCCTACAGGTAAAATGAAAAGCCGTGAAGGAACAGTGGTGGATGCAGATGATTTAGTAGAAGAGATGATCAATATCTCCAAAGAAAAAACAGAATCATTAGGCAAGGTTAGCGAGTTTTCGGCAGATCAATTAACTGAATTGTACAATACGATTGGTTTAGGCGCTCTTAAATTTTTCTTGTTAAGAGTTGACCCTAAAAAGAAGATGATCTTTAACCCAGAGGAAAGTATCGACTTTCACGGATTCACTGGGCCATTTATTCAATACACGCATGCGCGTATTAAAAGTATATTAAGAAAAACGGGGACTGCTGTTGCATTAACCCTTTCTGAATTATTACCAATGGAAAAAGCGTTAGCGATTGAACTATCTAATTTCCCCACAGTAATTAATGAAGCTGCTGAAACATTAGATCCTTCTAAAGTAGCCATCTATACTTTTAACCTAGCTAAATTATTTAATAGCTTTTACGCTGAACTATCCATTGCGAATGCAGAGTCGGAAGAGAAAAAACAATTGAGAATTCAATTGTCTATTTTAACAGCTGCAACTTTACAAAAAGGAATGAGTGCTTTAGGTATTGCGGTGCCAGAGCAGATGTAATGACTACTCAATTAAGTTTGAAGCGCTACTAAGTAGATTAAATTTTACTTACGTTTAGGCTTATACGGCACATAAGTTTCAGGAGTTAATTCCTCCACACCCCATTGTGTCAATAAAGTATCCATTTGTTCCTTTGGTAAACTTGCATGATCATAATGACCAGCTACCATTTTTTGACGCATGGCTTCATAAATACTCACTGCACAAGCCACCGATATATTCAAGCTTTGAATAATACCCATTTGTGGGATAATAAAATTACCGTCTGCTAATGCACGACACTCATCAGTAACGCCTGCATGTTCATTACCAAATACCAAGGCCACTGATTCTGTAAAATTAATATCATATATTTGAACAGCATCACTTGATAAATGGGTAGTTAATATTTTAGAGAAGTTTTTTCTAACCGCTTTCATACACTCTTCTAAGTTATCAAACTCATGAATGGTCAACCACTTTAATGCGCTACTACTACTTTTATATCCAAACTTTTTATGTCTTGGGATTTTAGTCGTTAAAATATAAACATCTTGAATACCTACTGCATCACAGGTTCTTAGTACAGCCGAAATATTATGTGGATCCTGCACATTTTCTATCACCACAGTCAAGTTTGCTTGACGTTTACTCAACACTTTTATTAATTTATCGGTACGCTCTGGTGTCATCTTTCTAAATTTTACAACTTCAATTTTTAACTGCCTTTTATTTAACAAATGGAGGTCTGTATTGAACACCTAATCCATAATGTCTAAGAGGCTCAATGCATCCATTGTTATTTTCAAAACTATAATTCAATCCTACTCCATTTAATTCAGTCATTAAAAGTGGGCCATCCATATCCACATAATCCAATTGAGGCAAAAATTGTGCAATAGCTGCAGAACCAATCACAGACTCATTCATACTACCCATCATCACTTTTAAATTCAATGTACGCGCTTCTTTAATCATTCTTAACGCAGGCGTCAATCCACTACACTTGGTTAATTTAATATTGATGCCGTGAAAATAATTTGCACAAAAAGCAACATCTTTTTCAAATACACAACTCTCGTCTGCAAACAAAGGCAATGCACTTTGTTTTTTTAATTGTTCCATTCCCTCCCAATTTTCTTTGGCTAAAGGTTGTTCCACTAACTCAACCCCTAAGCCTGCTAATGCTGGAATTTTAAGCAATGCTTCCTCGGTGGTCCAACCTGCATTGGCATCCACACGAATGGGCTTATCTGTATGTTTACGCAGAGCAGTGATCATTTCTATATCGTATTCAGTCCCCACTTTTACTTTATAGATAGGCCAAGGATGGGCTTCCATCTTTTGCAACATTTTTTCAATGGGATCAATGCCCAATGTATAATCACAAATGGGTGGGACTGTATTTAATTCTTGATTTGATGCAGTATGCCATTCCGTATTCCATAAGGTATGTAAGGGTTGTTTTTTCATTTGACCCCAAAGGTCCCAACCTGCCATATCTAATGCACAAACTAAAAAAGGATCATTCGGAAAAAGGTGGTGCAAGAAATGCCAAAAACGTTCAGGATCAATCAATGCAAATTTCTCAATTACTTTTCGGTGCTTTTCTAATTGCTCCATCATCCCATCCACCGTTACATTATAATATACAATGGCAGGCGCTTCCCCAAAGCCAGCCCAATTGCCTAAAGACAATCTTACCATTAAACTATGCTGATGCGTTTTGGTTCTACCATTCGAAATGGTAAAAGGATATTCAAAAGGTAATTTCTGTTCCCAAAAGGATAATTCCACTTGCTAATTTTTACGAAGATACAAAACGGAGCGGCAAAAAAATTCTTATCTACCACTTGATTTTATCACCGAATTCCATTCTGTATTAAAACTATTGGAAGCAATTAAATCCTCTAAACTTAAATGCATTCGGTACCTCCAATAATGTTTTGGATTCGCAGGAACATTAATGCGCTCATCATTAGGATCGCTTCTTCTGATAGATACGTCGACTCCAAAATAATCCTGTAATTGGAAAATAGCCCACATAGCAGGGGAATATAAATGTTGTAATAAAATAGCTTTATTGATCCAAGCTTCACAATGAATGGGTGCCTCACCCCATTGTCCAATTTCGTGATTATAAAATTGCTGTGTCTTTGCTCTATCTTCTTCCCACCAACCTCTAATGGTACTCGTGTCATGCGAGCTAGGCGTAACTACACTTAAATAAGGAGCATCGTTTGGATGAAAGAATGTTTTATGCGAAGCCTTTGGCATTCTTTGCACTTCCAAACTCAATATGCCTAATTGATACATTACATTCGGCACACAAGATGGCACCAATCCTAAATCTTCACCACAAATAAGCATATTGGTGGACAACTTAAGCATCGGCAATTTTTGCATTGCTTCTTTTTCCCATGCTGCATCCTGACGCTTAAAGAAATAATCTACATACAATTCTCTTAATGCTTGTTGTGTAGCGTGATCTAAGTTTTGGAAAGAACTTGTTCCTTCAATATTGAATCTAAAATGGAAATGATGTGGTTTTTCAGCATCAAATAAAATAACATTACTAATTAATTGATACAAGCCATTTTTAATTTTATCATGCCATTGATCCTGAGGCATGGTATTAAAATAGGCTTCTACTTGTCTTTGTGTTTTATACGCAGGCAATAGTTCATAATGTCCGTCGCCAATGGATTTTAAATAATCCTTTTTCACTAAATCATTATCATAACCAAACAACTGAAACAAATTTGTTTCATTAATATAAGGATGCGTTAATCTATAATGATCGCATTTAATCCCTTTAGCATTTAACTCATTTATAGAAACCGGAATAGCAGGAACAAAATGTCCCATGATACCTTCAACAGCATGCATAGGTATACTCCATATTCTGAAGAATCCTAAAATATGATCAATTCTAAATGCGTCGAAATAAAATTTCATTTGATCAAATCGGGACTTCCACCAAGCAAATCCATCACTCGCCATCACCTCCCAATTGTAAGTTGGGAATCCCCAGTTTTGTCCACTCACTGCAAAATCATCTGGTGGCGCACCCGCTTGCATATCCATGTGAAATAATCCCGGATCCTGCCAAGCATCCGCTCCAAATCGATATACACCAATTGGTATATCTCCTTTTACAATCACCCCATTTTTATGAGCATAATCAGTTGCTTCTAATAACTGTAAATGCAAATGATATTGAACGTATAAGAAAAATGAAATTGCTTCATAGGTCTTTGACTTAGGGTCTAATAATTTAGCAATTTCAGCTGCATTGTATTTTGAATGCGTTGGCCAATTATTAAAATCAACTGTTCCATGCAAATCTCTTAAATAAGAAAAAGCACTATACCCAATTAACCAATTTTTATTGTTCTCGAAAAATTCAACGAAGCCTTTTGTTGCTAAATCTTCCTTACCATTTTTTGAATATAATAACCTAAGTACTTCCCACTTTAATTTCATTACTTCCTCATAATCCACTACCTCTAATTTATTTAAAGTATCTATCTTCGTTACATAGGGCTTTAATAAATCTTCCTGGCCTTTCTTAATTACATTGGAAAGTCTTACAAACATAGGATGTAAAGCAAAGGCCGATATCGCTGCATATGGATAAGAGTCCATCCAGGTATGCGTTGCAGTAGTATCATTAATAGGAAGAATTTGAATCAATTTTAATCCAACCTTCTTTGCCCAATCCACCAATAATTTAATGTCTTCAAACTCACCTACTCCAGCACTCTTATTGGATCTTAAAGAAAATACAGGAATCGCAACGCCTGCACCTTTCCAATTACTTGCAGTATAATTAATAAAACCATCGTTAATAATAACTAATTTATCCTTACCCACTGGCTCATACACAACTCTATTATCGCCGTCTTCAAATTTCAAAAATGTTTTAGTGTTCAAATCATAAATACCATATTTATATACGAAGGGAAAATTACTTTTAGCGGCGTCAATACTTAACTCATAATAATCCTCGCCATTTATTTTTGACATCACCATTGCCTTAGTTGCATCCCATGCACCAACGACTTTTGATTCACCAATAATACAAAGGGTTTGATTTTGCTCAAGCAATGGGGCTTTAACTCTAAAGACATGGGTGGTAGTATTGTCAATATTAGATTTACTTTCAGCAATTGGCTGCTTCATTAATACATTCAGAAATGGTGATGTGTAGAATGTATTTTCTTTATAACCTGTAAAATTCCAACTATCAATAATGACTATATCATTCACATTCGATTTTGAAAGTTGTAGCGTTTTATCACTACCCGTGTCAAATGCTTTTGTTCCATCTGCATTTTGAATAAAATAATGGTATACAATTTTGTCATTGATGGCTGTTGGATTTACATTTAAATGCAACACCCAATAATCATTATTCAAATAAACTAAAGGAACTGCTTGCTCAATTTTGTTATTGCCTAATATTGGATGGTTCCCATAAATATAAATACCCTGGCCAAAATGAGTTTTATATTTTAAATGAAAACTAATTTTAATTTGTTGACCAGCATCAACATTTACACTATTCGTTTTACTCTTTTTTGTATCAACAGACTTCATAGCAAGCAATTTGTCAGGACAAACGTAATTAATTAATAAACAAGCGACTAAAGATAAAAAATTATTGTGTAAAAAAAACACATTAAACTCTTTTTGTATTGCTATTCGTTTCAAACTTTGTATATTTATGTATACTATTAATTATCAGCCCTTTACGTAATTACAATGGACAAAATTGTTATTTATACAGATGGTTCATCAAGAGGTAATCCAGGACCAGGTGGTTATGGGGCTATTTTGATGTGGGGCAATAAAGTAAAAGAACTTTCAGGTGCATTTCGGAAAACCACCAATAATAGAATGGAATTGCTTGCTGTAATTCAAGCCATGAGTGCATTAAAAACAAGTAACCTCCCTGTTAATATTTTTACTGATAGTAAATATGTAGTTGATTCCGTTGAGAAAAAATGGCTGGACAATTGGATCAGAACCGATTTTAAAGGAGGTAAAAAGAATAAGGACTTATGGACAATTTATTATGAATTGGCAAAGCCATTCAAGGTAAAATTCCATTGGGTAAAAGGACATGCCGAAAATCCCTACAATAATAGATGTGACGAATTAGCTACCCTTGCAGCTGACAACGGTCCTTGGGAAATTGATACAGAATTCGAGAAAATCTAGCAGTTCGAAATAAATAAATCTATTTAATTAGATTATTAGATCGCTTTAAACTTTGGTACTGCTAAACGGAACGCGCCAAATAATACAGCACCAAATACAACTGTACTTACAACACTATATGGATAAAATGGTAAGCCATCCACCATTGTTTGCACTAAACCAGTTGAAGTAATTGGATGATGGTATCCACCACCTTGTGCCCATACTAAAAAATTAGAAACTAAAAAGTATGCAGTTGGAGCAGATAAGAAAGATAATAAAAATTTAGAAGGCTTTGCGGATTGTAAGCTATAACCAAATACAGTTGTAGCAGCAATTAAAATATAGTTTTCAATTTGACCACTATAAAAACCTTGGATACTTGACAAACCATTGTTGTATAAAACTTGATACATTAAATCAGAAATGAACATAGACAACAAAGGCAATAAAAAAGAATACTGCTTTTTAGTTGCAAACAATGAACCACTAAATAAAGCAATTGCAATTTGAGGTGCAAATCCCAATGGGCGACCTGGCATTACACGATACAATGCACTTGTTGCAATCATTATTACTAAAGCGATGGTTATTTGTCTATTCAATTTCATAATTTGTCATTTATAACGATGGAATCAAAAATACACATTTTGCCCATTATTTATCTATTTTGATTTTCCTCAAATGTGAATAACCTAGGGAACAAAGCTTTTAAAAAGCACCGAATGGGTTTGAGCTTGAATTTCTAATTGCTCAGAAGCCCCTACCATGGCCACTTCTCCAGCTTTATATAAATTTCCATCCATTAATACTTCGCCTTCCACTACCAATAACATTTCTAATGATTGGGTATTTATTGTGTAACGATCACCCCCATTAAGTCCTATTTTACTTAAACCAAAATCTGGTACTGGACAAGGATAAATGGTTTCATATGAATTCAAGGCCTCCCCATTTAAAACATTTGGATAGGTTGGCACAAATTGCACATGTTGTATTAATTCATCAATATCAATATGCTTTGGCGTTAATCCTCCTCTTAAAACATTATCGCTATTCGCCATCAATTCAATATTCTGACCTTCTAAATATGCATGTAATAATCCTGCTCCCTGAAAAACACCTTGGTATTTTTTTACTGCTACAATATTTAAAATATAAATAGAGAAAATGCCTTTATCAATATTTGCATCTGGCACTACTCCATTATAATATTTATTCGCCCACCAATGAGGATGTGATTTGTCCACCTTGCCAAGCCTAACACTTTCAATCGCTTCTTGAAGTAATGGTTTTAAAATAGCATCTGCTTTTTCTGCAGATAACTGCATAAAATAACTATATAATTTCTTATAATCAGATCCATTAAACTGTTCAATCAAGGAATGGAAATACTCAAATTCATTTAATCTTGATTCCAATAATTCGGGCGCTAAAAATCCATGCAATAACCAAAAATCACTCAACGCCACCATCACTTCGGGCTTATGATTTCTATCTTTATAATTTCTATTGGACGCATCAATAGCGATTCCCGCTTTTTCTTCTAAATCAAAACCAATCACCGCATTTTCTTTACTTGGATGCACTTGAATACTGAGCATTTTTGCAACATCCAATATTTTAAATAAATAAGGTAAAGCACCAAATTCATTCGCGGTTGTAGCGCCTAAAAATGAATTTAAATTGGATTGAACCAACACATCTAATTGCTTTTGTCCTTCATGGGTATCAATCATTGCAGGTGCGGAAGCGTGTGCCCCCATCCAATATTCTGCAAAAGGTTTTTTAGCAGTATTTTCTATACTCATTAATGATGGGATAAATTCAAATCCACCCCAATCATAATGTCTATTCACCCCATGTAGTTTATACGCTTTTTGCATCTTTAAAAATTCGCGATGTTTACTAAAATCATAATATGAATAACAAAGATACGGGGGATTTTGGCGAAAATATGGCAGTTGCCTATTTGTTAGAAAATGAATTTGAAATATTAGAACGCAACTGGAGGTATAAACATCTTGAAATTGACATTATTGCAACTAAACAAAACCTTTTGCATATCGTAGAAGTAAAAACGAGGAGCTCTATCGAGTTTGGATATCCCGAACAAATGATTGATTACCATAAAATGCAATTTTTGAAAAATGCCGCAGCCCATTATCAATATGAAAACCCGCATTGGAAATGGCTACAGTTTGATGTCATTGCGATATTAAAAAAGCCCGCCGAGGAGTGGGCTTTAACATTTTTTGAAGATGTTTATTTTTAAAATATTTTTTAGAATACTTTATTGAATATTTCTTGAGATATTTTTATTGTTTGGCTTATCCAATTAAATCATTCATCTTCTCAACCATCTTATAAGTCGCAGGGCAGTATTCCACATTTTGTTTGTGCACATGAATATACTCTGTCATTTTTTTCTTAGTCAAATGAGGGAAGCCTGCACAGTCGGCTGGTCTTACTTCATAGATACTACACATATTTGTTTTTAAATCCAAAAACTGACAAGGTCTTAATTTATTCAACCAATCTTTATCTTTTTTATCATACTCCAACCACTCTTCGGTAAATGCTTTTGGAGTTGTATTTAAAAATGCAGAGATTCTCTTGATATCTGTTTTTGTAAATGTTGGGCTCATCGATTTACAACAATTAGCACAACTTAAACAATCCGTTTCGGCCCAAACCTGTGGACTTAAATATTCAGCTAAATTGTCCAAGCCTTTTGGAGAACGCTTTTCTAACTTAGTTAAAAAAGACCTTAATTGTTTACCGTTCTTAGCTACTTTCTGCTTAAATGACCTTAAATTTACTTGCATATCTTTGTTTAAATCTGATGCGAAATAAACTCATTCTTAATTAACAATCAAATCTTTTATATATATACATGAACTGGGCAATTTATAAAAAAGGATTTAAGGCTTTTCTACAATTGGAAAAGTCCTTGAGCGCCCATTCGGTGGAAGCGTATTTAAGAGACATTGATAAGCTTACCAATTATTTTGAGAGCATTGGCAAAGAGATTAGCCCATCCGAAGTTACCCTACCCGATCTTCAAAAATTCATTCAATGCATTGGTGAAATGGAAATGGCCGCAACCTCCCAAGCACGTATTATATCAGGTATTAAATCCTTCTTTAAATTTTGTGTATTGGAACAAATCTGCACCATTAATCCGACCACGCTTTTGCCTACCCCAAAAACAAGGCGCAAATTGCCCGATGTGTTAAGCTTTGAAGAAATAGAGGATCTAATTGGACATATTGATTTAAGTAAGCCAGAAGGTGGACGAAACAAAGCTATTTTGGAAACCATGTATAGTTCCGGACTTCGTGTTACAGAAGCGATTAATTTAAAAATTTCCTGTCTTTATTTAGACGTAGGATTTATTAGAGTCATTGGTAAAGGAGATAAAGAAAGATTGGTTCCTATTGGATCTGATGCCATTAAGTACATTAAATTATACAAAGACACAATTCGCGTACATCAAAAGCCAGCAAAGGATTACGAGGATATCTTGTTTTTAAATAATCGTGGTAAGGCCTTAAGCAGGGTTATGATTTTTTATATTATCAAAGATCTAATTTTAAAAACTGGCATTAAAAAATCAATCTCTCCCCATAGTTTTAGACACTCTTTTGCTACGCATTTAGTGGAAGGTGGCGCCGATCTTAGAGCGGTACAGGAAATGCTTGGACACGAAAGCATCACTACAACCGAAATTTATACCCATATTAACAGAGAATTCTTAAGAGATACCCTTGATAAATTCCACCCGGCCTTTCAAAAAAAATAACCTTATAATAAACTAAAATCAAGTAGGTTTGTTATTCAAAACAAATAAACATTTATGAAAAAAATATTGTTTTCTTTATTAACATTAATCGGATTGTCGGCACAGGCGCAAATTAAAATGCCAGCGGCAAGTCCAACTCAAACCTTATCTCAGGATTTTGGTCTAGGGAAAATTGAAATTGTATATTCTCGTCCAGGTTTAAAAGGTCGTGCAGCATTTGGCAATGGTACTGTGTTAGCCCCAACAGGAACTGTTTGGAGAACTGGTGCAAATGGTGCCACTAAAGTAACTTTTTCTCATCCAGTAACTGTAGGTGGTAAATTATTAGCTGCAGGTGCTTATGCTTTATTTACGATTCCTGGTGAATCAGAGTGGACTATTATCTTCAACACTAACTCAAACAGCTGGGGTAGTTTTTCTTACAAAGAAGCTGAGGATGTTGTTCGTTTTAAAGTGAAAGCAGAAACTACAAGTAATAGCACTGAAAACTTTACTATTAACGTAGATAATATTACTCCAGAGACTGCAACTATTTCTTTGAAGTGGGCTAAGACATTGGTGAATATTCCAATTAGCACAGATATCAAGACTGTAATTCGCGGTCAAGTAAAAGAAGCTACTAAAGGAACTAATGTAACAGCTGATGTATATTTTGCTGCTGCAAACTTTTACTATGATATGGACAAAGATTATGACAATGCATTAGTATGTGTTGACAAAGCAGTTTCTTTAAATGCAAAAGCTTATTACATGTTTTTATTAAAAGCTAAAGTGCAAAAAGAATTGGGTAATAAGAAAGGAGCTCGTGAAACAGCTGAAACTTGTATTAAATTAGCAACAGAGGCAAATAACCAAGACTATGTAAGATCAGGCAAAGAGCTAGTTGCTTCTTTGTAATCCTTTTCTTTATTGATATTTTAGCGTCTCTTTGAAAGCCATTAACTTTTGAAGAGACGCTATTTTTTTGTAGGTTTGCTTCCCTCAGCGGAGGTGGCGAAATTGGTAGACGCACTACCTTGAGGTGGTAGCGCCCACACCCGGGCGTGGGAGTTCGAATCTCCTCTTCCGCACAAATGCCTTGACACGAAAGTGTCGGGGCATTATTGTTTCGAGGCTGTGTTGTAAGCTTGCTTACATAAACAGATGAGAGACAATAATGACAACAAAATGCGTAGCATTTTGTAAAGGCTTTGGGTACGCGTCACTATTCGAGATCAGCGAGCGAAGCGAGCTAATCATTTTTCTAGTAGAACTTTTCTAGTGAAAGCTGATCTATACTTTTTTTTGTAAAAAATCTTGATCGAGCGAAGCGAGCTAATCTTATTTAAAAAATAAATAGAAAACAAGCACGAAGTGCGAGCTAATCTCTCAAATAATTTCAACACATTCTATTCCTTCTTAAACTCCAACTCCATTATTGGCTTCGCCATTAATCCTTTTAACTCAAACATGCTAAACTCACTATAGTTCCCATCAATATACTTGGTAACTGCTTTTGCATGCTTCGTCAATCCATTAAAATGACCAGTGGTTTTCTTAGTACCCAAAACAAACAAAGGAACTTTAGGATACTGATTCAACACTTCTCCCAATGCTAAATCAATATGATGCAAAAAATTATTAAGGACTATTTCTTTATGTGCAGAAGCATCAGTGAACTGCCCCATCCTACTAGGCATATCTCTTTCATATGCCAAAATTGAGTCCGCGCTACTTAATTTAATTTTTTCAAAATTAACCTTATCGTAAAGGTATAAATGGACTTCCTTTGCACTTAATAACAAAACCAAATATTTGTATTTATTTTCATTAGTCATAACATAAAATTTATTGTGCCCTAAAGTGACTACAATTATTATGCAATTGCTATGACATTGCTCATAATTACAAATGATTACAAGCTACCCATTAATACAGGTAACGCAAACATAATCCTCCCCAAAATGATAATCTAAATTCACTTGCTTCTCTACTCCTTTATGTAAAATTTGTGCAGCAACCATTCCCCTATCTCCAAGTGCAAGTTGAAGCACATTAAAATCTTTTGCAAAATCAATTCCTAATTGTTCATGTTGTTTGTACATGGCTTCTTTCGCCGCCCAAAAAAATGCCATTTGATTTAACTCATCTTTTTCTGCTAAAGGAGCAATTATTGCTTTTTCGGCATTATTCAAAAACTTATGTGCCACTTTTAAAATACGTGGATGAATAATCTCAATATCAATACCAATGGGATCGGTATCACTCACTGCCACCGCAGCATATCCTTTACAATGTGAAAATGAAAAATGAAAAGGCACCCCTTGCAAATAAGGCTTGCCATTATCAGCCAACACCATTTTATTTAAGTCCGCCTGGGGCATCATTAATTTAAACAATAACCTCACTGCCAAATGCTGAATTTTACGTTCTTCATTTTGAATATCCACTGCCATTTTCACATCAGTTTCAAAAAAAGAAACGGGCTCTGTGATTGACCAAATAGCCAAATGACGGGTCTCGTTAATATTTTGTTGATAAAAGAAAGGCATAAAAAAAAGCTTTGAGTTAGATTGCACCGCGGTTAAGGCTGCAAAATAAACATAAATACATATAAAAACCCGAAGATGATCTTATCCGACTCTAGAATATTAGAAGAAATTGCAAAAGGAACTATTAAAATTGAACCATACGATCGCAAGGATTTAGGTAGCAATAGTTATGATGTGCATTTGGGAAAATGGTTGGCAACTTATGACAATCAAGTATTAGATGCTAAAGCACATAACACAATTACCTATTTTGAAATTCCAGACGAAGGATTTGTATTAGAACCTTCTGGTTTTTACTTAGGCGTAACTTTAGAATATACCGAAACACATGCGCATGTTCCTTTCTTGGAAGGTAAATCTTCCACAGGAAGATTAGGTATTGATATCCATGCAACAGCTGGTAAAGGGGATGTTGGATTTTGCGGATATTGGACTTTAGAAATTTCAGTAAAGCAACCTGTACGTGTATATAAAGGCATGCCAATTGGGCAATTAATTTATTTCCCAGTAGATGGTGAAATTGAAATTGCTTACAACAAAAAATCAAACGCAAAATATAGCGGTCAGCCTGAAAAGCCTATTGAGAGTATGATGTGGAAGAATAAATTTTAAAACTCAATAGTAAAGAAAATAATTTTTATCAAAATCCTTAGTGCACGCTAGGGATTTTTTTATGCGCATATGCCAAGGCCCACAATAAAACATCATTGTAACTTTCAACTCCATTGGCTTGTTGATTCCATTTTAAAAACTGATTATACAATTGTGTTGTTCCAGGAATTTGCAAGTCCTGCTTGCGTGTGAAAAAATCTCTTATTTGTTTTCTATCCGCTAATACCACAGGGCTTAATAAATTTTTATTTCGAGTGATCACTTTTTGGAATTGAATGGAATCTCCTCTCTTTGCAATACTTAATAAATGCGCTTGCTGTGCGTAGGTAAATAATTGCAATTGCGTAGAATATTGAAATAAAGCATCTTTTGATTCAGCACCAATTACATAGGCTATAAAATTAGCTTCGGTTTCCGAGGCATATCCAAGTTGATGTGCCATTTCATGACTTACGGTAAATGGCAAAGTGAACACTGGCAAATCACCTCTCACGATCGCCTCCCCTGTAAAAGGTTGGTAAAATGCAGTATACCCAAAATAATCTCCCCAAGCAGGGAATGCAGCCTTTTTTAAACTTGGCTGATGGTATGCTAAAAATGAATATTGTTTGGACACCTGACCGTATTGATGCATGCATTGTTCCAATATCCCTTTAAATCGTAAAGCCTTAATACTAACATCTGGAATAGATGCCCTCGTTTGGTTCATTTGCTGAATTAACTCCAAACTCAAACTATCCATTTGAGATTCAGTGTAACTAGTTGGCACATTCAATTGAAAATCACTCGCTGGGGTCTGTTTTTGATAATTCAATCCCCAAAACAACTGAAAAACAATGTAAAGCTTCACCAATCCGTTCAAAATCTTGACAAGCATCCTACTCCAATATGCCCAAGATAAAAAGGGGGCATTAATTTTTCGAATTAACTTAATAAGACTGATAATCAATGAAATGCAAATAATTATATACAGCCATTCTCCTAAAGCAAAGTCCAATTTTCCCGAAATTGACCTTAGTAAAAAGCTAATTGGCCGATACACATAAGGCAGATAATAATTGGTAATCAATTGCTTAGAACAGCCAAAAATGAAAATAATTAGGGCAAATAGGTACCTTTTGTAGTTCCATGGCAGTTTTTGACCTAATTTTGTGGCTTCGGACATCATTTAAATTATAGGGTAAAATTAGGATAAACTTTGTCTTTTCATAGGTTTTTACTAACTTTGCCAACCCTTAAAGTACGGTTATGGGCCAGAACAGAACATTTGAAATACCATTTGTAGGTTTAACGGCCGGCGAACATGAGTTCGAATACCATATTGAGGATAAGTTCTTTAATGATTTTGGGCCTCAGGAATTTAGTAATTGTGACACTAAAATCAAGTTGAAATTGGATAAGCATCAAGGCTTTATGCAATTACATTTTGATGTGGATGGAAAGGTGGAAACACAATGTGATCGTTGCGGTAATCCCCTAACGGTGCAATTGTGGGACGAGTTTAATTTAATTCTTAAACTAGTTGACGAACCTGATACAATGAACAGCCAAGAGGAAGATCCAGACATCTACTATATTGATAGAAACGAAAGTCATATCTCAGTAGCTGCTTGGATTTATGAGTTTGTTACTTTAAGTTTTCCGCTTCAACATATTTGTCCGGAAAATGAAAAAGGAGAATCCACCTGCAATCAAAAAGCTTTAGCTGAATTACAAAAGCTCATGTCTGCTCCTTTGGAAACAAGAAATGAGAATTTGTGGAAAGGCTTAGACAAATTTAAAGATGGGTTGAAGGATGAAGATGCGAATGCAGCTGATAATTAAAAAAAGTAGAAGAAGAATTAAAAATAGAATAGTAAAAATTTAAACCATAAGAGATGCCTAATCCTAAACGCAGACACTCACAACAACGTAGTGCAAAAAGAAGAACTCACTATGTAGCACAAGAAGTAACATTAAGCACAGATGGTACAACTGGAGAAATCCATGTTCGTCACCGTGCGCATGTTCAAGAAGGTAAATTGTACTACAAAGGGAAATTAGTAGCTGAAAAAGCTCCTTTAAAAGCATAATTACAATGAATATCGGGATTGATATGATGGGTGGCGATTTCGCCCCACTTGAAGCCGTAAAAGGTGTAAAGCAATATCTTTCCAATTCCGAGCATAATATATTCTGCATTGGAGAAGAGACCCAGTTGAAATCTTTATTTCAAGAACACGTGGTCTCTTCTCCTTTTTTGCATATTGTACATGCATCACAAGTAGTTGGCTATCATGAACACCCTACCAAAGCTTTAAAAGAAAAACCAGACTCTTCTATATCAGTTGGTTTTAAATTATTAGCTGAAGGAAAAATTGATGCTTTTGGAAGTGCTGGTAATACAGGTGCTATGTTAGTTGGTGCTATGTTTAGCATCAAACCCATTAAAGGCGTAATGCGACCTACCATTGCAACTTTACTTCCTAAATTAGACGGGAACACTGGATTGTTAGTTGACGTTGGATTAAACGCCGACTGTAAACCAGAACAATTGAATCAGTTCGCCATTTTAGGCAACTTGTACGCAAAGCATATTTTAAATATTGAAAACCCAAAAGTGGGTTTATTAAATATGGGCGAAGAGGAAGGCAAAGGAAATTTATTAGCACAAGCAACCTACCCTTTACTAAAAGAAAATACCCATATTGAATTCATGGGCAATGTGGAAGGTCGTGATTTATTTATTGATAAAGCCGACGTTATTGTTTGCGATGGTTTCACCGGAAATATTGTTTTAAAAACGGCCGAAGCAATGTATGATGCTGCAGCGCATCAAGGTCTTGAAAACGATTCTTTCTTTAGTCGTTATCATTTTGAAAATTATGGCGGCACACCCATTTTAGGTGTCAATAAGCCTGTGATTATTCAACATGGCATTAGTAATGCAAAAGCATTTTGCAACATGATTAAATTGTCAGAAAAAATGATAGAATCAAAATTCTGCGAAATCATTACTACCAACTTCGAGAATTTATAATAGAATTCCACTCTACTTTCCAACCCATTCTATTTCAAGTATTTACTTTATTAAAATGTGTGTATCCCCTTGAGTTTTGTGGATTATTTTACCTCATTTTAACATATTAGGCTAACATTCGTTTGGGGCATAAATTGTATATTTGTTATTCAATAATTAAACTATGAGCAAGTACAGATCAGGCGTTTTATTTGGCAAAGAATTAGAAGCTTTGTACAATGATGCAAAAGCAAATAATTTTGCAATTCCAGCGGTGAACACAACTGGTACAGATACGATTAATGCCGCTATTGAAACAGCAGCAAAATTAAAGTCTCCAATTATTATTCAATTCTCAAATGGTGGTGCACAGTTTATCGCTGGTAAAGGCATGCCTAATGATAATTTACAAGCAAATATTCAAGGTGCCATTGCAGGTGCTTTACACGTTCATCAGGTAGCAAAGTATTATGACGTTCCTGTTGTATTACATACCGATCACGCTGCTAAAAAATGGTTACCATGGATTAGTGCTTTGATTGATGAAAGTGAAAAATATTTCAAGTTACACGGACAACCTTTATTTAGTTCGCACATGTTGGATTTATCTGAAGAACCAATTGAAGAAAACATTGAAACTTCAGTTGAATTTTTCAAGCGCATGGCTCCATTGGGAATGGGTATTGAAATTGAATTAGGTGTAACAGGTGGTGAGGAAGATGGTGTTGATAATAGTGGTATTGAAAATGACAAATTATATACACAACCAGAGCATGTTGCTTATGCATATACTGAATTAGGAAAAGTAGGTAACTTATTTACAGTTGCTGCTGCTTTTGGTAATGTTCACGGTGTATATAGCCCAGGTAATGTGGAATTAAAACCTGAAATTTTACACAATAGCCAATTGCATATTGAAAAAACTTTAGGTACAGCTCCAAAGCCTGTATACTTTGTATTCCATGGTGGTTCAGGTTCTCCTCAAAATCAAATTAGAGAAGCCATTAGTTATGGTGCTATCAAAATGAACTTAGATACCGATTTACAATGGGCTTTCTGGGAAGGTATTTTAGGGTACTATAAAAAGAATGAGGCTTACTTACAAACTCAATTAGGAAACCCTGAAGGAGCTGATAAGCCAAATAAAAAATACTATGACCCAAGAGTTTGGTTAAGAAAAGGGGAAGAATCATTCATTAAGAGATTAGAACAATCTTTTGAAGATTTAAACTGTATTAACAGAAACGCTTAAACAAAATTTTAACACAGCCACCATTCCTAATAGATCGGTGGCTGTTTATTTTTTTATACTTTTATAGTTCTAATTAGTTTTAGAAACGATTGCTCACTTAAATGCCCCAAGATGAGAAACAGAGAAGAAGATATTGAAGTGAATTTAACCGGAGACGAATCTACTAGTAATGAAACTGGTAAACCTAGATGGTTTAAGCGAATTAAAAGAGGAATTACCACTCCTACTGCTGACAAAAAAGAAACACCCGAAGGTTTATGGACTAAATGTCCAACCTGTAATCATATTTGTACAAGCACTGAATTAAAAGAGAGCTTGTACATCTGCCCTAAATGTAATCATCATCACCGTATTGGAAGTGATGAGTATTTTGAAATGTTATTTGATGATCAACAATACGAAGTGTTGTATGATAATATCGTAAGCAAGGATGCACTTAATTTTACCGATTTAAAAAACTACCAAAAGCGTTTAGATGAAATTCATTCTAAAACTGATTTGAAAGATTCAATGCGCGTTGGTGTTGGTAAAATGAACGGTGAAGGTTATGTGGTGGCTTGTATGGATTTTGAATTTATTGGAGGTTCTTTGGGAAGTGTAATGGGAGAAAAATTTGCAAGAGCTGTTGACTATTGTATCGCTCATCGTCTACCCTTTTTAGTAATTAGTAAAAGTGGTGGTGCACGTATGATGGAAAGTGCGTTTAGTTTGATGCAATTAGCAAAAACAAGTGGTAAGCTTTCTCAATTAAGCGATGCTAAATTGCCATTTGTCTCATTATTAACCGATCCTACTTTTGGTGGAATTTCTGCAAGCTTTGGCATGCTAGGTGATATTAATATTGCCGAGCCAGGGGCCTTAATTGGATTTGCTGGACCAAGGGTTATTAAAGAAACCATTAAAAAAGACCTTCCTCCTGGATTCCAAAGAAGTGAATTTTTATTAGAACATGGATTCCTTGACTTTATTGTAGATCGTAAGGAATTGAAAAATAAATTATCCGAAGTAGCCTTCTTATTCAGAAACTAATCGATTCTAAGTATTTGGATTTCGGTACTAGCGCTACTTATACTACTTTTGTTGTCCCGGCCGTAAGACCGGGACATTTTTTATGGCTAAATCAAAAGCAATAGCGGCAAAAGAATTAAACAATAGGCAAGCCTATTTTAATTACAACATAGAGGACAAATATGTTGCCGGCATGTTATTGCTTGGAACGGAGGTAAAGTCAATAAGAGAAGGGAAAGTGAGTTTTAATGACTCCTTCTGTTTTTTTGATAGAGGTGAATTATGGGTGCGTAGTTTATATATCAATGCCTACTCTCATGGTTCCGCGAATAATCATATTGAAGTACACGATCGAAAATTATTACTTCAAAAAAGAGAGCTCAAAAAGATAGAATCCAAAGTAAAAGAAAAAGGATTTACCATAGTTCCATTGCGCATCTTTTTTAATGAAAAGCAATTAGCTAAATTGGAAATTGGAATTGGTAAGGGTAAAAAAGAATTTGATAAACGCGAAACCATCAAAAATCGTGATGTAGACAAAGAAATTAAGCGTCTACTAAAACGCTAACGTTCAATCAATCCAATTATTAGTATTTTATTGATACTTCGTTTTAATCTCTTCCTTATAATTTAATTGTTCGGCCAAGGAATCAGGATGTGGTTTATTCGTAGTTGCAAATGCGACACCTAATAATACTGCGAATACACCAAAGGACCATGCTATTTCTTTTCCAATAAACCAGAAGCCCCATGCTTGATTGATAGCCGCTTTTTCTGGATGTCTTAATTCATAAATTACTTCAGTTGCTTGACCAACCTTACTCGCATAAGATTGCTTGTCTAACTTTAAAGCATAAGGTTTCCCAAACTCATTGTAAAGTGCAACTACGCTATCTCCTCTTGATACAATGGTAGCAGGCGCCGTTTCACTATCAAAATAATCCGGCTCTCTACTAAATGGTAGATAAAGAAAAAAGCAAGTAAGAAATAATATAATCGAAGATTTGATCATAATTAAAAAGAGCCCCTAGTATTGCTACCAAGGACTCTTAAAGCTACTTTATAATTAAAAAATTAATTGCTTAAACTTCTAAAGTCAACAGGAACTAATTTACTTACACCAGGCTCTTGCATGGTTACACCGTAAATTACATCCACAGCACTCATTGTTTGCTTATTGTGGGTTACAATAATAAACTGAGAGTTGTCAGAGAACTTCTGAATCATTTGCGTGAACTTACCTACATTGGCATCATCCAATGGAGCGTCCACCTCATCCAAAATACAGAATGGTGCTGGTTTGATTAAGTAAATCGCGAATAACATTGCAGTTGCCGTTAAAGTACGCTCTCCTCCTGATAACTGTGTAATAGAAGAAGGACGCTTACCCTTAGGCTTCGCAACAATCTCTACTGCAGTTTCTGCTAAGTTATCTGGATCAACTAATACTAAGTCACAAGAATCTTCCTCGGTAAATAATGCCTTGAATACTTTTTGGAAGTTTTCTCTAGCCGTATTGTAAGTTTCTAAGAAGGCTTGATTCGCTGTCGCTTCTACTTCTTGAATAGTTTGTAATAAACTTTCTTTCGCTGTTACTAAGTCATTCTTTTGTTCTAAGATGAAATCGTAACGCTTTTTCATTTCGGTGTATGCTTCAATGGCAGTTGGATTCACTTCACCCATATTCTCCAAACGCTTCTTCATCTTTTCTGCACTTTGTTGCAATTCCTCTAAAGTCTCTTCGGTTTGACGACCCTTATCCAATACTTCTTCTAATTCTACTTTGAACTCAACGCTTAAACGCTCTTTCATTCCAGATAACTGTAATTTAAGATTGTTCAATTTGTCTTTGATTTCATTGATCAATTGATCCACTAATTCCTTAGACTTAATTTGTGTTCTTACCGCACTTTCTTTTTCTTGAAGATCGTTACGTAAAGTATAATAAGCTTGGTCTGCTTCGTTTAATTTTTGCTCTTCTTCTTCCTTTGTTTTAATTAAAGAAACCAAGGCCTCTTCAATTTGAGCCAATTGCTCCTTACTTTCAACAATCGCAGTAGATGCTTCGGTTAACTGAGCAGTATTGCTTTGAATTTGTGTATGTAAATCATTTAATTGATTTTCCTTAAACACCACTTCTTGTTGCAATGATTCAATCTTACTTTGTTGTTTTGTCAACTGTAAATTCATTTCATTGAATTCACCTGAAGCCAAATGGTAAGCTTGCTCCGCTGCTTGATATGCTAACTCAATCGCTTCTAATTTAGCTTGTGTTTCCTGTAAAGAAACATTCAATGCTTCTAAAGCAACTCTTGTATCGGCAATTGCAGCATGCTCTTCCTGCACCTTTGCAGCGAACTCTGCTAATTTAGTAACTGCATTTGCTTGCGCAGATTGCAAGTTCTCCAAACGATTTTTATTGGCAAATACTTCGTTGATTAAAGTATTAATAGATTGTTCAGTTGAACGGATCTCATTTTCCTTTAATTGCTCATTAAATACCAATACTGAATTATGTTGTTCTTGGATTTTATCTTTTAATTCATTCACCACTTTTTCTTGTGATTGAATGTCTTCCAATAATTTCTCTAAGTTCTTAGCACGTCCAATTTTCTTTCCTTCAAATAAACCTACGCTACCTCCTGTTAAAGTGAATTTACCTTTCACATATTTACCAGACTTCTCTAAAATTACACCACTATGATTCGCTTCTAAAGCTGCTTCATTTTCAGCAATAAAAACATTGCCTAATAAATGATTCGCTAAAGCTGCGTATTGAGGATCGATTTCAATTACTGATAAAGCAGCAATGGTATTTGCTGGAGCAGATTCTGCTTTCGCGCCATTTAATTGATCTAATAAAAAGAAATTAGCCTTTCCTTTTTTATTTTCATCCAACAATTGAATGGCTTGCATACCTTCTTTTAAATTATTTACAACGTAGTAATTTAAATAAGACTCTAACACATTTTCAACTGCAGTACGGTATTGTTCTTGCACATACAAGATATCAGATAAGATTGGCGCATTGTGATTCCAACCCGTATTCTTATGTAAAAACTTAACGCTCTCAGGATAACCTTCCATAGAGTCCACTAAGCTCTTTAATAAATCGTATTCGTTTTTCTTAGCATCTAAAATTCTAGTTTGATCTGCTAAGTTGGATCTTAATACTTCTAATTGAGCCTGTGTTTCAAAAATACTTGCTTTTGCTTTTTCGTGTTGTGCTTGCAAAGCAGCTAAGTGTTCTTTTCTTGCAGTTAAATCTGCCTCTTTGGTCGCCAAAGTTGAAGTTAATTCTTCAATTTGTGCAGCACGATGTGCTTGCTCTGATTCTAATTGCTCTTGACTTCTTAAAACGTTTTGAATAGAAGTATCAGATACCGCTACTTTCTTTTCCGCATCAAACTGGCTTCTTTGAATTTGACCATATTGTTGGCGTAAGCCATCTAATACCGAACGTTGATCGTCAAACTGAGCTCGCTTATTGGTTAATTCTGCTTGAGATGATTCAACTCTATTTTTAAAATCGTTGTATAATTTTTCTTCTTCAACAACTTGCAATTTAGTGTACTCGATAGAATCACCAATTGTTTTTAGTTGACCTTCGGCACGCTCCAAAAACGCTTGTAAATTAGATTCCTTGTCGTTTAAATAATTTAATCTTTGAGCTGCAAGATTTTTTTCGTTTTGCTTCGTTCTTAATGCTTCTACTTTTTCATTAAAATCATGTTGCAAACTTTGTAAAGCACGCTCCTTTTCAATAAATACTACTCTTTCTTGCTCCAAAGCTGCTTCTTCTAAAGCAATTTGTGCTTCTAAATGCACTTTCTTATCCGTTTCAGTATCTTGCTGCTCGGTTAATTCTTTGTAGCTAATATTAAATCCTTCCAAGCTTGCGATGGCTAATTCAATAGCTGTTGCTTGATAGTCTTTTTTAATTTCAAAATACTTCTCTGCTTTCTTAGCTTGATTCTCTAATGTTTTTAATTGGTTATTAATTTCAAATAACAAATCTTCAATTCTAGATAAATCTTGCTCAGTAGCTTCTAATTTATTTTTAGCTTCCTTTTTTCTTGTTTTGTAAATAGTAATGCCGGCAGCTTGCTCCAACATTCTACGACGGCTATTATCCTTATCCTTGATAATATCATCCACCATACCTAACTCGATAATGGCATAGCTATCTGTACTTACACCAGTGTCCATAAATAAATTATGGATATCTTTTAATCGACAAGCAACATCGTTTAAACGATATTCACTTTCTCCGTTTTTATAATAACGACGTGTTACAGTTATGGTACTGAATTCAGTTGGTAATAAATTCTTGGTATTCTCGAAAGTCAAACTTACTTCCGCCATGCTACTACCATTTCTAGTTTTAGAACCATTGAATACCAATGAATCTAAATTCTCGGATCTTAATGCAGAAATTTTTGATTCTCCAATTACCCAACGGATACTATCAATGATATTACTCTTACCACATCCGTTTGGTCCAATGATGCCCGTAATACCCTCGTCAAAACGCACGACGGTTTTGTCAGCAAAACTCTTGAACCCTTTGATTTCTAATGACTTTAGTCTCACTATTATTGCTCTTTAAAATGTCTGCGAACATAAGAAAAAGACACTAGAATTCAAGCAAAAAAGGGCATTTTATATTGAATTGTGGGAAAAATTAGGACTTACTAACAAGTCGGCCGCCCTCCGTGGTCAAAGTCCTGGAAGGGAACTTGTTTACCACCATAAAATCGTGGGTAGCCATCACAATGGCAGCGCCGTCCTCTTTGGCAATTTGGAACAGCAATTGCATAATTTCATCGCTGGTTTCAGGATCTAAACTGCCTGTTGGCTCATCCGCCAATATCAATTTTGGAGCGTTCAATAAAGCACGGGCAATATCTACCCTTTGTTGCTCACCGCCACTCATCTCAAATGTCATCTTAAACCCTTTATTTTGAAGGCCCACTTTGGCCAAAACATCATTAATTTTTTGTTCAACTAACTTTTCGTCCTCCCATCCTGTCGCCTTTAGTACAAATCTTAGGTTTTCATGCACATTTCGATCCGTCAATAACTGAAAATCCTGAAATACCACCCCTAGGTTTCTTCTTAAAAAAGGCAGGGTCTTCCAAGTCATGTCCTTTAAATTAAACCCTACCACATCGCCAGTACCTTCCGTCAATGTCAATTCACCGTATAAAGTTTTCAATAAACTACTTTTCCCAGTCCCAGTTTTACCAACTAGGTACACAAACTCCCCTTTCTCTACCTTAAAATTCACATCTTGCAAAATAAGACTACCACTTTGGTAAATGTTCACATTCTCAAGATTTACGACTAATTCTGACATATCAATATTTTTAGAATTTGTATATAACTGTTGTTGCAAATTAATAATTAAACACCTCTGTTCCAAAGTCTCCTTTTAAAACCAATTCTTTTGAAGCACACTCTTCAACTCTTCCAATTACTTGAGCATCAATGCCTAATGAATTAGCAATTGAAATTAAACTTTCAGCTTTTGAAGCATCTGTGAATATTTCTAAACGATGTCCCATATTAAATACCTGGTACATTTCACGGGCATTTGCACCTGAATTTGCTTGTATTAAATTGAATATGGGAGGTATTGGCATAAACTTGTCTTTCACTATACGCATATTCCCAGGCAAATATTTCATACACTTGGTTTGCCCCCCTCCACTACAATGGATCATTCCTTTAACTGCATCAAAATGGTCAGTTAAAATGGCTTTCACCAATGGAGCATATGTTCTAGTTGGGCTCAATAACAATTTGCCTACTGAGATAGCCCCAAAACCAGGAATTTCTAATTCATCAGTTACTTTATTCTTACCAATGTAAACAACCGCATCAGACAAGCTAGACTCGAAAGTTTCAGGGTATTTAGTAGCATACTCCTTACTTAATACATCATGTCTTGCACTGGTTAATCCATTACTACCTAGTCCACTATTATATTCAGTTTCATAATTTGCTTTACCATG
>DAIUEC010000027.1:0-25344 GCA_036845345.1 Sediminibacterium sp. | reverse complement strand
AACGCCTAGGCCAGCAAGACAATTTAAGGTAGATAAAAAAGAACAGTAATTAATTCAAAAATTTTTATGGCAATCAAGATTATAAAAAATAGGTCTGATATTGGAGCGGGAACAAGAGGCTCTGATATGGGAATTGATGCTATTGAGATTGCTGCCATCAATCAAAATAATGATTATTTCCACAAACATCTTTTTCAAGATGTTGCAACGCATAATCAAAGTATTTATCATAAGAACAAACATGATTTTGCTAAACGAATTGAATATGTAGTTGAGCAATGTCAAAGGGTTGCGGATGCGGTTAGTGAAAATTTAATTGCTGGATATTTTCCGATTGTTTTATCTGGTGATCATTCTTCTGCATTAGGAACTATGAGTGGAATTAAAGCCGCAAATCCAGATAAAAAAATTGGTGTTATTTGGATTGACGCACATGCAGATATTCATTCTCCTTATACTTCTCCTTCGGGTAATATACATGGTATGCCACTTGCTGCTGCAATGGGTTTAGATAATTTAGATTGCAAAGTAAATGAACCGGATGCTATTACGATTGGTCATTGGGAAAACATGAAAAATATAGGAGTGGATGGAGTTAAATTAACTCCCGAACACTTAATATATTTTGGCGTAAGAGATTTTGAAGCCGCCGAAAAAATGGCCATCGAAACTAATAATATCAGACTTATTCGTGTGGAAGAATTAAGGTATCGTGGCCTAGACATTTGTGTTAAAGAAGCAATTGGCAAATTATTAAACTGCGATTTAATTTATATTTCATTTGATGTAGATTCAATGGACTGCGATAATATTTCCTATGGCACGGGCACTCCTGTTCCTCATGGATTATTACCTGATGAAGTCATGCGTATCTTTGATATTTTGTTGGCTACTAAAAAGGTATGCTGTATTGAGTTTACAGAAATTAATCCACTATTAGACAATAAGGGCAACAAAATGGCTGAGACTGCGTTTCAGGTATTAGATCATATCACTAATCATATTTAATTTTTCAATTCTATTGTGCATGTCTAATTTTAAAAGAGCAATTTTTATTTTTGCTTTCTTCCAATTTTTAGTGATTGCATTATTTGCACAAGACAAAAAAGAAGCTACTATTACAGCTGCGCAATCTGAAATATTATATCGACCCTTCATGCATTTTACGCCTGCAAAAGGATGGATGAATGATCCCAATGGTATGTTTTATAAAGACGGTGTTTATCATTTGTATTTTCAACATTATCCTGATTCCACTGTTTGGGGTCCCATGCATTGGGGACATGCAACTAGTACCGATTTAATGCATTGGAAAGAACAACCTATTGCTATTTACCCAGATAGTATTGGACTTATTTTTTCAGGAAGTGCAGTAGTAGACGAAGATAATACTTCAGGATTTGGTGAAAATGGGAAAGCGCCCATTGTTGCTATTTTTACTCAACATAATATGCAGGGAGAAAAAATAGGAAGTATTGATTTTCAAACTCAAAGCATTGCTTACAGTAATGACAATGGATACACTTGGAAAAAATATGCAGGCAATCCGGTTATTAAAAATCCTGGCATTAAAGATTTTAGAGATCCAAAAGTTATTTGGCATGAGCCTTCTAAAAAATGGATCATGGTATTGGCAGTAAAAAGTAAAGTATCATTTTATAGTTCGTCTAACTTAAAAGATTGGACTAAAGAATCTGATTTTGGAATGGAATTGGGAAGTCATGATGGCGTTTGGGAGTGCCCTGATTTATTTTCATTAAAATATCATGGGAAAACTTATTGGGTACTTACTTCCAGTATTAATCCTGGCGGACCTAATAAAGGCTCGGCAACACAGTATTTTATTGGTGAATTTGATGGACATGTCTTTAAGAGTAATTCAACCAAAACAAAATGGATGGATTACGGTGCGGATAATTATGCAGGGGTTACATTTTCAAATACAGGAGGCAATTCAAATAATAATGGTAGAGCAATCTCTATTGGTTGGATGAGTAATTGGATGTATGCACAACAAGTACCAACTGTGAGTTGGAGAAGTGCTATTACCACAGCAAGGACTTTATACATTGCGGAAGAAAAAGGGGAAACCTATTTAGGGTCAATGCCTATTATTATTCCAGATAGCAAGCCCATTCAATTAAAAGGATTGACGGATGTTAAATTGCCTTTTGTAATTAATATGACTGAGCAACCAATTGGTAGTTTTACAATTAGTATGTCTAATAAATTAGGCGAACATATTGATTTTGGTTACGATTCAGCGAATAATCAATATTTCATTGATCGAACTGCAGCGGGAATCAATTCATTTAACAATGAATTTGCTGCTAAACATGTTGCTCCTAGAATTAGCCAAAGTAAATTTCAAAATAGATTTAAAGTTATTGTTGATAAAACATCTATTGAACTATTCGGCGATTTTGGTTTGACGGTAATGACGGATATATTTTTTCCAACAATTCCTTATGACAAAGTTTCTGTTCAGTCAAAAAACGAAAACTTAAAGAATCAATTTAGATTGTTTTATTTGACTCCGTAAACTTTTAAATTCAAATCCTTCATTTGTAGGTAGGTGGTTTTACCATTATAAAAAGACAAGTCAAAGATTAAATTCTTGAATTTCTTATAACTATCTAATGTCATCATATCGGTAACGGATACATTGTTCCATTGCTTTTCGATATAATCTCCTTTAGACATTTGAACAATATTATGATTGGTCCAGAAAACAAAATTTCGGTTACCTCTTGTGGTATCAATCAATGCAAATCTAAATGCCGGCTGATCTTCGAGACCAGGTAGGATTAAATTTATTTCAGCATTTAATTCTACATACAAATATTTAAAAGTCTTAGGCACTTTTATTTCGGGCATGATTGTGGTATCAGGGCTCTCCGTATGAATTGTTTGCATCGCTTCATTTTTAAAATCTAAGATCAAATCTTTAGGAAGCGTAGCCAAGGATTTATTCGCTGGATATATTTTGTTTTTAGTAGTCACATAATCGTTAATCAATTTAAAGTTGTTGATTAATTTTGTAACATGTTCTTTTAGGGTATCATTTTTAATTTTAGTCAATCCCAAATTGGAATCAATTTTATAAATCTGTTTTCCCGATAAATAATAATCTTTGTAGATATAGTCACTAATTTCTCTGCTCCACTCCATAAATGGCATAGAATGAATATTTCTAAATTTTTGTGCCGTGTCCATTACATCTGTCATCCAATGTACTTCATCAGGCACATTGTGTAACTGAGGATAGTTGGATAAAACCATATTTGTAATAGTAGGTCCAATATTATTATGGGAGTTAATACTATAAAACTTTCTAGGCGCTTTAAGCATTGGTGAATACACGATCAATGGCACATGATAGTCATCTAAACCATTGGTAGAAGGAAAGGATCCAATATGGTGGTCACCCATGATAAAGAAAATCGTATTGCTATATTCTGGTCTTTTTGCATATTTTTTAAAAAAGTCTTTTAAGCAATCATCCGAAAACATATAAGTAACTAAAACTTGCTTTGTTTCTTTTAAAGTTTTCTTTACAGGATTGCTATTGGGAATGCCCTCCATTTTTTTATCAAACTTTTTTCCATATTCCGCTTGCTGATCAAATAAATAAGGCATGTGGGTTGTGCCTGTGTGGTATATATTAAGGTATGGTTTTTGTTTTAGAGAATCCATCACTTCAAAACTTCTATTAAATAAAGCATCGTCAGGATAGCCCATGGTCCAACCTTCTGCGCCAATACCCATCATTTTATATTTAGCGGGGTAGTCTAATAAAATCATGTCAGTTCCTTGCAAGCGCATATACCCACCCATATTATCAAAATCGGGATTAAATCCAATTAAGAATTTAGAATGGTATCCATTTGCGCGTAAAATTTTAATAAGCGAAAGATGATCAGGCATAACATTGATTACCGAAAATCCGCGCTTACCATAAGGCAGTGAACCCGAAATGGCTGGGTGCGCGGCAAAAGTACCAGGAGCTGTACTTAAAAAATTATCCCATACCAAACTACGCTTTGATAGATCATCTAAAAAAGGAGTAAAGCTTCCTGCATATGCATTGGCGCCACTAAAATCTCTCGATAAACCTTCCACAACTATAATTACAATATTGGGAGGGGTAGTTGGGTTTAAATTAAAAAAGCTGCCAAGCACATCCTTGTTTTCATTTTTTCTTAGCAATGGATATTCCTTGCTCGTAAATGCAAAGCCTTGGTTTTCTTGATAAAAATCAATTTCTTTTCTTAAGGCTTCTGGACTTAATTTATCTGAATTAAACCTATCAATGTTTTTAAAATATTGATAAGTATCATTTATCCAATAAGTGAATTTGTTAGCAGTAAAATAATAAGCCTTTTCGTCTTCAAATTTATCTTCATTTGGATTCGCATAACCCATAAAAACCAATGATAACAACATTATTAGAGAAACTACTTTTAAGCTTCTATCTGTGATATGTTTATTTTTAATCCATTTATTGAAAATAATAAAGTAAACAGTTATGAATATTATAAAAGGAATAAACACCCATAAACTACTTGTCATCATTTGTTTTGAGGTAGTCCATGATTCTTGAATACTGCGTGTATATATTTCGTGGTCAAAAGGAGTATTGCGTTCTGAAAAAACAATGAGTAATGAAATATAAGTAATCATTAATACCACATTCAGTGTGTGGAATATGTTGATTGCTATTTTTTGATTGGACAACCAAAGCAGACAAATAATAGGGGCAACAAAAATTCCATATAGTGATACTAGCCATATATCGTATAGTAAGCCTGCAAATTCATATAAAAAGGCATGACTAATAAACGATTTGTGCGCTATCAATACATATTCGTAGGTTCTGATTAAGCAAAAGCTAATAGCTAATGCAAATAATACAGCTATATACTTTTTAGCAAATTGGATTAATCTAAGATTCAACGGCATCATATCCCCAAAAATAAGCTTTTCAATAATTTTAACCATTTATATAATATTTGCCCATTCATTGCTCCTTTTTTTTAATTTCAAGCAAGCTAATGGACCAATACTATGATTGCTTGTAAAAAATTATTACCCCTTTTTGTTTTCCTTTTTGCATTTATAACAATGCAAGCCCAAAGTATTAACCAAGTAGATACCATTGCTGGGCATTTAATTAAAGCTATTCAAAAAGACAAGTCAGAGTCCATACAAGTACAAACTAATAAATGGTATTATGCTGCAGGCGAAGACCTTTGGTTTAAAGCATGGGTTACCAATAAGGTTTCTGGCAAGTTTTATTCGCACAGTCAAAATTTATATGTCGATATTGTAGACGAACGAGATACTGCAATAGCAAAGCTTTTGTTGAATATACCTTCAGAACATACCGAAGGATTTATAAGAATTTCGGACTCTATTCCTGAAGGTAATTATTGGTTAAGAGCGTATACTAGTAGCATGCTGAATTCAAATTTAGAAGGCATATTTGTAAAGCCGATATATATTGTAAACACAAAATATGCGGCTAAATTAAATTTTACAAAATCGGTTAAAAATGAAGAGAACGAGCTGCCAATAGTTTCTATTTTCCCCGAAGGTGCTTCCGTAATTACAGGTATTACACAAGTTTTTGGAATAAAATCGGTTACAAAAACAGGTAAGCCAGTTGCTTTTAAGGGATATATTACGGATAACAGCGATAGCACTGCAATTACTTGGTTTGCAACTGATAGTTTAACTGGATTGGGAAAATTTAGTTTCCATATTACGCCAACCAAAACTTACACTGCACATATACAAATTGGTAAAACTATAGTTTATCAAACCCTGCCAAAACCGGCTCATTATGGTAGCCAAATTGCCATTAAACAAACTTCTCCACTAAGTTTAAAAGTGGTCGTGTCACAAGGTGACTCTTTGTATAAAAAAGGAGCGACTTCTTATTTGTTAGGAATTAGTAAAGATAGTCTATGCTTTGTTGGTGTGGGCGTTGATATGTTTGAATTGAATGTGCCCAAAATGGCTTTTCCTACGGGCGATGCAAAATTACTTTTAATAAATGAGCAGGGGAATATTTTAAGTGAAAGAAGTTTTTATGTCACAAAAAATATAGAGCAAGTTAAAATAGTAACAGATAAGGCAAAATATGGTTCAAGAGAAAAAGTAAGTATGGATATTTTTGTGGGCGACTCTGTATTTCACCCTATGTTTTCGGCTTTGTCTATTGCTATTACGGATGATAAAACGGTTAAAGATCCAATCTATGAAGATGGCCCAATCGTAAGCGTTTCAGACACAAATTTAGCACTGAATGATTTAATTATGTTAAGCAGTCCTACGATATATGCTGGAAAAAATTTAAAAGAAATCAATAATAGTGCAAAGACAAATGATCAAAAAGTAAAAAATGAGTCTGATTTTGAATTAATTGAAGGCACTGTTTTAAATAGAAAAAAAATACCTGTCCCTAATAGAATTGTGACTTTGTATTCCAATAAAAAAATTAATTTATTTGATACCGATACCACCAATAAAGACGGAAAATTTAAATTTAAAATTCCATTACACTACGACAGTATCCCTTTTACTTTACAAGTAAGTAATTTAAAAGGAAATGTAGTAGATGAAAAAATTGTAGTGGATTTAATTTCTAAATTTCCTGTAGTAGCAACTCCAATTCAATTAAAGCAAAAATTAACACCACAACAATCCGAAATTGTTGCCAGCTTTAGATCCATCAAAGCAGATACCAGTTATTTGACAAGAGGGAAAGAATGGTTAAAAGATGTTGTTGTAAAAAGTTCTATCAAATCAAATAGTTATAATACAACAAAAAGAGTAAGCAATTTCTCACAGGTAATGACGGGTGAAGCGATTCAAAAAATGACCAATACGGATGCCGCAAATGCAATGTTAATGATTCCAGGCCTCCATTTAAGAGGTGGATTTATTAGTTTAGGGGGCATGACTTCCTTTACGGTGAGTGCAAAAGATGAACCTTTATTAATTGTAGACGGAGTAATGGTTGCAGGAGGAAATGACCCTGCGACAGATACTGAAAATGTATTACATATCAATTCAAGTCCTGTATTAGAAGAGTTAACAAAAATACCGGTTGATATCATTGATTTTGTAGAAGTTTTAAAAGGACCAGAGGCAGCTTATTACGGAACCAGATCAAGCAATGGCGTCATTATTGTAAATACCCATCGTGTTTCAAATTTCAGAAATCATATTGAAAATTATGGCACCATTCAATACAATTCTAAATCATATCATTTAGCACCAAATTTTAGTGCGCCTGATTATAACGATCTATTTATCAAATCGAATGTGGTAAAAGATACGAGGTCCACTTTATATTGGAATGGACACTTATATACCAATTTAAATGGAAAAGCTTCCATTAGCTTTTATACATCGGACAATCCAAATAACTATACTATTCAAATTACAGGAGTGACCGTTACGGGGGAACCAATAAATAAGAAACTTACTTTCAATAATTTTTAGTTCTGCGCAATACGCCCTTTAAATTTATGCTTTCTTGGATGTGGTACTTTTGATTTTGTTTGATAGTCATCGCTAATAACACTAATGTTCCCGTCTACTTCTAAAATTGCAAGATCAACTCTTTGTATATCTCTTGCTCCATGCTCTCTAACAGCAGCTTCCAATTCTTCCATGGTAATTTCAGCTTTTTTGCAATTTTCCATATTGGGCTTTCCATCATAAATTAATAGCAATGATTCACCTTGGAGAAATTCACTAAAATTTTTACTACGGTAAAGCAATTTTTTCAATGTAAAGTTGACTAAAAAAAGAGATGCCGCTGCTACTAGTCCTCCGTTCAAAGAAGTATCCGGTCCTACCATTGCGTTTTGTACAGCATTGCTAATTAATAAAATAAATACCAAATCAATGACTGATAACTGAGCCAATTCTTTTTTGCCAAAAATGCGTATTGCCAAAATCATAAAAACATAAACCGAAACAGTTCTTATAATGATCTCGATATAAGGATTGTGAATCCAACTAAAATTCAATTGCAACAATGACATGTAGATATATTTAAGCGTGAATTTAACCAATTCTTTCTCTTTTTATCTTAAATTCAACATAATTATAATACGAAAGAAATGAAAAAGCATTTTCAATATCGAATTTTTATTGGTCTATTATTTTTAGCAGCTTCTCAAATAAGTAAAGCTCAACCTATTGCTAAATATAAAAATCAAAATTTGTCCATTGATGAACGCGCACAAGATTTGGTAGCAAGAATGACTTTGGACGAAAAAATCTCTTTGTTGGGCTACAAAAGTGCCGCAATTCCACGCCTAGGGATTCCCGCTTATAATTGGTGGAATGAAGCGCTGCATGGTGTTGCAAGAGCAGGGACTGCAACCATTTTCCCGCAATCCATTGGGCTTGCTGCTACTTTTAACGATGAATTGGTGGGGAAAGTCGCGAATGTAATATCAACAGAAGCCAGAGCAAAATATAATTTAGCCATTGCAAAAGATAGGCACTTGCAATATATGGGACTTACCTTTTGGTCCCCGAATATTAATATTTTCAGAGACCCACGTTGGGGCCGAGGACATGAAACCTATGGGGAAGATCCTTATTTAACTTCTCAAATGGGTATTGCATTTGTAAAAGGCATGCAGGGGAATGACCCCTTACATTTAAAAACAGCGGCAACTGCTAAACATTTTGCAGTGCATAGTGGACCCGAAGGAGAGCGTGATCAATTTGATGCTATTGTCGACGAAAAAGATTTAAGAGAAACTTATTTATATGCATTTCAAAAATTAGTAGGGGCAGGTGTTGAATCGGTAATGAGTGCATACAATAGCATTAATGGGGTGCCAAGTTCCATTAATGCAAAACTATTAGATACGATTTTGAGAAAAGAGTGGGGATTCAGAGGCCATGTGGTTACGGATTGTGGCGCATTGGATGGTGTATTTGAAAGTCATCATGCGACTAACAGTAATGTAGCTACTGCAGCCGCTGCGATTAAGGCAGGCATTAATTTAGATTGTTCCAGTATTTTACAAAAAGATGTAAAGATGGCTATTGAGCAAAAATTAATTTCAGAAAATGAAATTGATGCATCTTTGGTTAAACTATTAAAGACAGAGTTTAAGTTAGGATTTTATGACAATCCTTTAACCAATCCATTTTCAAAATTCAATAAGGATAGTATTCATAACAATGCTCATATTGAGTTGGCAAAAAAAGTGGCGGAACAAAGTATTGTGTTGTTGAAGAATAAAAATAATTTATTGCCATTTTCAAAAGATAAATATGAAAGCATTATGATTGTTGGCCCTAACGCAACCTCCTATGATGCCTTGATTGGAAACTATCACGGCCTTTCCAATAAGGCTGTAAATTTTGTAGAAGGCATCACTAATGCGATGGATCCTGCAACGCGTATTGAATATGATTTAGGTTGTGATTATAATGATACGACTCATTTTGGAGGCATTTGGGCAGCAGGAAATGCAAAGCTTACCATTGCAGTGATGGGCTTATCGCCAGTTTTAGAAGGAGAAGCAGGGGATGCATTTTTATCAAAATCAGGAGGAGATAAAACCAATATTAGTTTACCTGAAAGTGAAATTGTTTATTTGAGAAAATTAAGAGAAAGTGTAAAAACGCCAATCATAGTCGTGATTACAGCCGGAAGTAATGTGGATGTAACAAGTATTGAACCTTATGCCGATGCTATTTTATATGCATGGTATCCTGGTGAACAAGGTGGTAATGCTTTGGCAAATATTTTATTAGGCAAAGTTTCTCCCTCCGGAAGATTGCCAATTACTTTTTATAAGTCGGTAAATGAATTGCCGGATTATAAAACTTATGCTATGAAAGGTCGTACTTATAGATATTATAATGGAGATGTGGTTTATCCCTTTGGTTATGGTTTGAGCTATTCTACATTTGATTATGCTAAAATTCAAAGCAATAAATTAAAATATAATTCACAGGATACGATTGCAATAAGCACTTCAATTACCAATACAGGAAATATGGATGCTGCAGAAGTGTTGCAGGCTTATGTACAATATCCAAATTTGGAAAGAATGCCTTTAAAAGAATTAAAATATTTTAAACGCATTGAAATAAAAAAAGGGACGACTGTAAATGTAAAAATAAATATCCCTGTTTCAGAACTTAAAAAATGGGATTTAAAATTAAATAAATGGCAATTATATCCAGGTAAATATAAAATTCTGCTAGGCAATAATGCAAGAGATATAAATGGAGTTATTCCATTTGAAATTAATTAGTTTACTTTTGAGCCAAACCTCAACTCATGCAACTTTCAAAATTATCAAGGATTTTAATAATTGCTTCGAGCCTTTGGTATTTTGGAGAAGGATTGTTCGGTCCCTTGTTTGCGGTGTATGCCGAAAAAATAGGAGGTGATATTTTAGATATATCATGGGCTTGGGCGGCCTATTTAATTGTAACGGGCATCTGCTATGTGTTGGTTGGTAATTTAGTAAACAATTCAAAATATAAAAAACAGGTAATGATTGCAGGCTATGCCCTTAATGCACTATTTACCTTTGCTTATTTGTTTGTTTATAATACAAAGACATTGCTTTTAGTTCAGGTCGGCTTGGGTATCGCAGAAGCATTGAGTACCCCAATTTGGGATTCATTATTTGCCTCCAATTTAGAAGATACCGAAAATACATTTCATTGGGGTTTGGCAAGTGGTCATCCACATGTAATTTCAGGCATCGCTATTGCTATTGGCGGTCTTATTGCCAATTATTTTTCTTTTAATACCTTATTTATTTTCATGGGATGTATTCAGGTACTTGCTACTATTGTGCAGTATCGTGTATTAAAAATAAGTGAAAGAGAAAACTAGAAATTGTTGCATGGGTTTGCTTTAATTAACTTAATTTTCAATCTCAAAATTTAAAAATATGTCTACAAAAATTACAATTAACAACAATGGTTCCTTAAAAGTGGAAGGCGATTTTACAATCGTTGATAGAGAAGGAAATACCTATGATTTAGCAGGAAGAGAAGTAGTTGGATTATGTCGTTGTGGTTTAAGCAAAAATAAACCATTTTGCGATGGAGCACATAATGGCCAATTTGCACATGAAGCAAAAGCGTTTGCATTGCCTCCTAAAAAAACTGCTTAATTCATTTGCATTGAATCGTATAGAATGAAAAAATTAATTTCCTTAGTCGATCAATTGAGCACTTATATTCCAGTAAGTGAAAAAGTGAATGGCACTATTTCCCAAGTGAATATTGGCTGGCATATTGAACATGCATGCTTGGTAATTATAAAAATTACAGAGACGATTAAAAAATCTAATCCTGATGAGTACAAGCGCAATTTTAGTATTAAAAAATTTTTCGTCTTTTTGACAGGTAAGTTCCCAAGAGGAAAAGCTAAAGCGCCAGCAGTTGTAATGCCTATTGAGCAATTGTCGGAATCTCATTTATTGGAAAGTATTGCTAATGCTAAAAAAGCAATTGAGGAGCTTAATAATTGCGCTGAAAATCAATTTTTCACGCATCCAATTTTTGGAAAATTAAATAAGACGCAAACATTTCCTTTTTTAGGAATTCATACGAATCATCATATAAGCATTATCAAAGATATTGTTGCATAGCTTAGTATGAATAAATTAAAAAAGCCGATTCAATCGAATCGGCTTTTTTATAATCCTTAAAATGATCATTATTATTTTAAACTTGCTAAGTCAATTACAAAACGATATTTAACATCGCCCTTTAACATTCTTTCGTAAGCCTCATTAATATTTTGCATTGGAATCACTTCAATATCTGATACGATATTATGTTCAGCACAATAATCAAGCATGTCTTGTGTTTCTTTAATTCCACCAATACATGAACCAATTACACTACGACGATTTGAAACCAATGAGAATGGTTGCACTTTTGGTGCTTCAGTAGGCAATCCTACTACCATTAACTTGCCGTTTAAAGCTAATAAGTTTAAATATTGGGTATAATCATGATTCGCAGAAATAGCATCTAATATCACATCAAAATAGTTGCTATATTTTTTCATCTCTGCCTCATTGGTACTCACTAAAAAATGAGTGGCTCCCAATTTTTTAGCATCCGCTTCTTTGTTTGGAGAAGTACTAATTACAGTTACTTCGGCGCCAAAGGATACTGCGAATTTAACGCCCATATGACCTAATCCACCCAAGCCTACAATCGCTACTTTCATTCCTTTTTTCACGCCTGCAAAAACCAATGGAGAATATGTAGTGATACCTGCACAAAGCAATGGAGCAACGGCAGCTAAATTTAATTTTGGTGAAATATGCACTGTGTAATGTTCATCTACTACAATTTGAGTAGAATAACCACCCATTGTAATTCCAGAACCATCTCTTTCTTTAGCATTGTAAGTACCAGTCATTCCTTCCTCACAATAATTTTCTAAATCTTGCTTACAACTTGCACAATGTCTACAGCTATCTACCATAACACCAACACCTGCTAAGTCACCCACTTTAAATTTAGTAACACCAGCGCCTACACTTATAACTTTACCAACAATTTCATGACCTGGTACCATTGGATAAATCGATCCGCCCCATTCGTTTTTAGCTTGGTGTAAATCACTATGGCAAACACCACAGTATAAAATTTCTATTTGCACATCTTTATCACCTACTGCACGACGCTCAAATGAATAAGCTTCTAATGGAGTGGTAGCAGACATTGCTGCAAAGGATTTAGTTGGGAACATATTTAGTTGTTTTTTTAGTTGTTTTTATTTTTATTAATTAAATTTACCTCTTTCATATTGTAAAGGCCATTTAACATTTTCATTTAATTGCTTTGCAGCATTTAAGGGAAAATAAGGATCTCTAAGTGCAAGCCTTCCTATTAAAATTAAATCCGCAGATTCATTTTGTAAAATTTCTTCTGCTTGTTGTGCTGAAGTAATAAGTCCAACAGCACCTGTTAATATGGAGCCCTCTTTTTTAATCGCTTTTGCAAAGTTAACTTGATATCCTGGAGCAACTGGGATTTGAGCATCAAAAATATTGCCGGCTGTTGAAGTATCAATTAAGTCAATTCCTTTTAGCTTCAACATTTTAACCAATTGAATGGATTCTTCTAAATCCCAACCTCCCTCCCTCCAATCCGTAGCGGAGATACGAACAAATATAGGAAGTGTTGAAGGCCAAACCGTATGAATTGCATCCACTACTTCTAATAATAATCGTACTCTGTTTTCAAAACTTCCTCCATATGCATCCGTTCTTTGATTGCTTAGTGGAGATAAAAATTGATGAAGAAGGTAGCCATGTGCTGCATGAATTTCAATTATTTTGTAGCCAGCTTTTAAACTACGCACAGCTGCGAATTGAAATACAAGCACTACTTGTTTTATATCTTCAATTGTAAGTTCATTTGGAGTAGGTGCTCCTGGTTTAAATGGAATACTACTAGGACCCACAATTTGCCAGGCATCAGGACTGTTTTGTAAAAAACCACCACCATTCCAGGGGGTATCGCAACTGGCTTTACGGCCCGCATGTGCCAGTTGCAAAGCAGGAATAGCTCCTTGACTTTCTATAAATTTTGTTATGCGCAAATGAGCTTCAATGTGTTCATCCTTCCAAATTCCCATATCAAAAGGAGAAATTCTTCCCTCAGGTACTACTGCGCAAGCTTCTGCAATGATTAATCCCGCACCCCCAACTGCCCTGCTACCTAAATGAACCAAATGCCAATCATTCGGAAAGCCGTCTTTAGCAGTATATTGGCACATTGGGGAAATGGCAATTCTGTTTTTTAGTGTCACCGATTTTAAGGTAAGAGGCGAAAATAAAATAGACATATAGATAATGTTGAATTACCAAAAGTACTAAGTAAATTTTTACATCTTCTTTATATTATTCATTCTAGTTTTGATTTAACTTTCGCCCATGGATTTGCTTTCATTAAAAAATGGCTCCTTTTTAAAACGCTTTCAAGTTCCGATAAGTGTAGTGCTCATATTTGGAGTGGCCATTTTATTGTTTTACACTGTACCCATTTGGGGGTATCGTATCCCCGCACTTGTTTTATTAATGGTCGTTTCCTTATTCGCTTTAATTTTTGATATTAAAACAGTTCTCATTTCCTCCATATTAAGTGCATTAATTTGGAACTTCTTTTTCATACCCCCTTTATTTACATTTCACATTGCCAATGGGGAAGATGGGTTAATGTTTTTAATGTATTTTATTATTGCTTTAGTACACACTACTTTAAGTTTTAAAATAAAAGAAACGGAGAAAATCAATCGTGATAAAGAGGATAAAGAAAAATCAATTCAACTTTATAATACCTTACTAAATTCTTTATCACATGAACTCAAGACGCCTATAGCAGCAATTATTGGCGCAGTAGATACCATTAAGGATCACGATATGGATTTAAGTGATAAGAATAAAAAAGAATTAATCAATCAAATTGAAATTGCGGGATTGAGATTAAATAAAGAGGTAGAGAATTTATTAAATATGAGTCGCCTTGAATCCGGCAGTATAAAATTAAAATTAGATTGGACAGACATTAATGAAGTAATTCATATTGTACTTTCAAAATTAGATGATCAATCAAAAGGGTATAAGATAGTTTTTCAGTCTAATGAGAAATTGCCTTTGCTAAAAATTGATAGTCTGTTAATGGAGCAAGTATTGTATAATTTAATTCATAATGCTATTAGATATACACCCGTAGGCACTACCATAAAAATTGAAGTAAAAATTATCGATGATATTTGTCAATTAGAGATAATCGATAATGGGCCTGGTTTTCCTGCGAATGAACTTCCTTATGTTTTTAATATGTTTTATAGATTACCACATCATAAAACAGGAGGATCCGGATTAGGATTATCCATTGCAAAAGGATTTGTAGAAGCACACAATGGCAATATTGAATTAAAGTCGATAGAAAATAAAGGTGCACAATTTATTATTAAATTGCCTGCTGAATTTTCTTATTTAAATAATATTAATAATGAATAAAGAAGAAATACTCATCATTGATGATGAACCGCAAATAAGAAAACTACTTGAGATAAATTTAGAAAGTCAAGGCTATAGAGTTAGACAAGCTGAAACGGCTGAAATGGGTTTGCAATTAGCTGCTAACCATCCACCTGATTTAATATTGCTTGATATTGGGTTGCCGGATAAAAGTGGACAGGACTTATTGGTTGAATTAAAAAATTGGTACAATCAATCTATCATAATGATCTCCGTGCTAGACAATGAAGAAGAAATTGTAAAAGCGTTAGACAATGGCGCTAGTGATTTTGTTACCAAGCCTTTTAGAACCAATGAATTGTTGGCAAGAATAAGAGCATGTTTAAACAGAAATAAAGTAGAAGACAATAAAACAGTTTTGACATTTAATGATTTGCAAATTGATTTGTTGGCCAGAACTGTATTTGTAAATAATGAACCCGTTAAACTAACTGTAACAGAATATAAACTCCTAGTTTTATTTGCAAAAAATGCGGGAAGAGTATTAACACATCAATTTATTTTAAAAGAAATTTGGGGCGTTGGCTATCAATCTGATACACAATACTTGAGAGTTTTTGTAGGCACTATTCGCAAAAAAATTGAACAGAATCCCAATAAGCCCGTACATATTAATACGGAAAGCGGAGTTGGTTATAGATTCATCTAACTGTTTTTGGGTGTGTTTTCTTCAATCTTTATAAAATCTTTATATTCTACTTGTTTAATTTATTATTTAGTGATGCATAATAGTCAAACTTTGCGCTCTAAATCAATAAAATGGACAATCATCATTCGGGTAATAACAAAGTAACCATTGCAACACTTTTAGTAGCCTTAGGAATTATTTATGGAGATATTGGAACCAGCCCTTTATATGTACTAAGTGCGGTTGTGGGGGAGCGAAAAATTGATGAAATTTTAGTTTTTGGTGGGGTATGTTTAATTTTTTGGACCCTATTTTTTCAAACGACTGTTAAATATATTTGGTTAACCCTAAGGGCAGATAACCATGGCGAGGGAGGAGTATTTTCCTTATTTGCCTTAGTTAAACGCTATAGCAAAGGATTGGCCATTATCACGATACTTGGAGCTACCACTTTACTTGCGGATGGTATCATTACTCCACCTATCTCAGTTTCATCTGCTATCGAAGGATTAAACGCGGTTAATGGACTTGAAAAAATTATTGTTCCAGGGAACGGGTTAACGATAGGTATTACAGTTGCTATTATTTCAGCATTATTCTTTTTTCAAAGATTCGGTACCCATAAAATTGGAAAATTATTTGGCCCAATTATGGCGTTGTGGTTTTTTATGATTTTAATTTTTGGAGCAAGCTATGTTTTCCAAAATCCAGCCATCTTAAAAATCTTAAACCCTTATTATGGCTATGAATTATTAGTGAAGTATCCAAAGGGCTTTTGGTTATTAGGCGCTGTGTTTTTAGCAACCACAGGGGCAGAGGCATTATATAGTGACTTGGGACATTGCGGCATTAAAAATATTCGTTTAACATGGGTGTTTGTAAAACTAAGTTTAACGATTAATTATATCGGGCAAGCAGCATGGATCATGAAGTTTAAAAGTTTAGATGAAGTAAATAATGCAACATTGCACGGCTTAAATCCGTTTTTTGAAATGATTCCTCATTGGTTTTTATTGCCAAGTGTAATCATTGCTACTGCTGCAACCATCATTGCTTCTCAAGCATTAATTAGTGGATCATTTACATTAGTGAGTGAGGCAATGAACTTGAATTTTTGGCCAAGAGTGACTGTTCGTCAACCATCAGATATTAAAGGCCAAATTTATATTCCAAGTGTAAATAGTATTTTATGGTTTGGATGTATTTTAATGATCTTATATTTTAAAACATCCATGTCAATGCAAGCGGCTTATGGTTTTTCAATTACTGTTGCCATGATGATGACCACCGTGCTTTTAAACTATTATTTAAAATTCAGATTAAAGTGGAATCAATTGTATGTGACACTTGTAATTGGTTTATTTGCAATTGTTGAAATTTCATTTTTCATTGCGAATGTTGCAAAAATTAAAGAAAGATGGATGTTCTTGTTTTTTGAATTATTCATTTTCTTAACTATGTATGTGTGGTATTATGCAAGAAAAATCAATAATAAGTTTGTGAAATTTGTAGAGATAGGAAAGTATACAGAACAATTGATTGAGTTAAGTCAGGACGATGCCATTGAAAAATTCTCTACGCATTTAATTTATTTAACTAAGGCAAATAGTAGGGGTCAAATTGAAGAAAAAATTATCAAGTCCATTTTTGCTAAAAAACCAAAGCGTGCTGATGTATATTGGTTCTTACACATTAATCGAACCGAAGAGCCATTTACAATGAACTACGATGTTTCGGAATTGGTAGATGACAAAGTGATAAAAGTTAATATCAATTTAGGTTTTAGAATTCAACCAAAAACTGAAATTTACTTTAAAAGAATCGTACAAGAATTAGTGGCAAAACAAGAATTGAATTTGCATATCCGTCCAGATGGAAGTACTAAGTACAATGCAGAGCCAGACTTTAAATTTGTAGTGATCGAAAAATTCCTTTCCATCGAAAACGAATTTGCATTGCGTGATAGCTTATTGTTAAGAGGATACTTCCAATTAAAACATTTAGGGCAAAGCGATGAAAAAGCTTTTGGCTTAGAAAAGAGTGATGTGATTGTGGAAGCAGTACCAATGATTGTTTCCCCTATTAATCATTTGGATTTAGTGAGAGTGTATAAAAATCAATAAAGACATTGATTAAGTGTTTATAGATAATAATAGGCCTCAGTATAAAAACTTGGGCCATTATTTTTTCACCAATTTTTTAGATGATTTTATTGCATTTTCTTTTGCTTTTCCCTTTGCTGCTAATTTCATTTCATTATCCTGAATCCTAAACTTTACAATTTCTTGGATAAGTTTAACAGGTATTGGTTTATCATCAGGAAATTGAATGGCCCCTTTGGAATAAGTATATCCCTTGGCATCTAATTGTGCTTTAAATACTTCAATGGGTTTTGCAGTGGGGTAAAAACCATAATGATTTTTTGCTGCTGCAAAATAAACAAGATTCCCATTTTGTTTAAATACCGGCATTTGATAGCTTATTCCTTCGGTAGCTTTAGGAGCTACTTTTTTGATAATTGCTCTAATTTTTTGCAATCCAGCTTGTTTACTTTTTTCTTGTAAACTGATATAATCATCAATAGTCAATAATACTTTCTTAGTTTCTTTCATACTCAATAGGATATTGGTAAAATCTTTCTAAATTTATACATCTTACTAAAATGTACCAAATATGATCGACCAATCCACCTTACAATTTTTAAAAGGTTTGCATAAGAATAATAATAGAGAATGGTTTTTAGCGAACAAGGTTAAATATGAAGCTGCGAAAAATAATTTTCTTCAGTTTGTTGAAACTACATTATCAGTAATTCAAAAATTTGATAATAACCTTAATGACCTAACGCCTAAACAATGTGTTTTTAGAATTAATCGCGATGTTCGTTTTAGTAAAAATAAAGATCCTTATAAAAATAATTTTGGAGCAAGTTTTAGTAAGGGCGCAAAAAAAATCGTAGCTGCCGGATATTATTTTCATTTAGAACCAGGTAATTCATTTATAGGAGGCGGTTTATGGATGCCCGAAGCGGCAGACTTGCAAAAACTAAGACAAGAAATTGATTATAGCTACAAAGAATTTTCAAGCATTATCAACAATAAAAAATTTGCTAATACCTTTGGTACACTAAGTGATGAAGCTAAATTGTCAAGACCACCTAAGGGTTATGAAATTGACAACCCTGCAATAGAATACTTGAAATTAAAAAGCTTTACAGCGATTATTCCATTACAGGATACAGAAATTTTAGACAAAGGTATTGTTAAGAAAACAACAGAGATTTTTAAAACATTATCTCCCTTAGTTCATTTTTTAAATAGAGCAATTGATTAGCAATACAATTTATTGACTTAAAAATGGGTTGGACCATTTCTTATCAACATATACATTGGTTCCACCTATGGTCTGAATAAATGCAATTAACTGTGCAGTTTCAGTTGGTGTTAATCTTAATTTATTGCCAACTCCATCTGCTCTTAATTTGCCATCTAAATTATTATTAGCAGGATTGTTAGGTATATTATTATAATGCCCTAACACAGCTGCAATAGTTGTGAACTGACCCGTATGCATCATTTTACTATTGGGTGTTCCATCCGCTTTTACCAAATCTCTTAATGATGGAGCTCTAGTATCATTGGTTTCAATGGATGTGCTGCCTATGATACCAACTATGCCATTATTTTTGGTATTAGGATCAATGTCAAATTCCGGGGCTCTATGACAACCATTACAACCAACTCCACCAGCGATACGATTTCCGCTACCATCAAACACTGGAGGTGTTAAAAATAAATTCTTTCCTGCATTTTCTATTGATGTAAAATTTGGAAATGGTGCCCCGTCATTATTTACTCTAGCTCTACCACTATCATACTTTGAGTCAAAAGATTGTATGCTTCTTACAAATTGAGCGAGCGATTCTTGTAATCTTGTTTGTGTCATCAACGTATCTCCGTAGATGGCTTTAAAAATTTCTTTATAATAATTTATTTTAGAAAGCTTATTCAACAAGGTATCTAAATTACCACGACCATTCAATCCACTAAAACCCATTTCGGCATGGTCTTGCATTGGCATGGTAGTTTGAATTTCTAAACTAGCGGCTCTTTCATTCCAAAAAAACTTTGTTTCATTAGCGAATCTTGCATTAATTAAACGCATAGAATGCCTGGCAGTAAGTCCTCCTAAAACACCGTCACTTACTAAAGCCGTGTCACTAAAGGCAAATGCTTGTTTATGACAGCTCGCACATGCAATAGTATTGTTGATGCTTAAATTTTTATCATAAAACAATATTCTGCCCAATGTTGCTTTATTGTCTTTGATGGTATCGGTTCCAGTATTATCATTGTTAATGTATGCCGGCTTTCCTTGATTAGCATAATTACTCAAATTATTAAAATCAATATTGGTTCCAAAAGCCGCTCTAGTTGCTGCAAAAGGATCTGCCAAAGCACTCATAGTAGCATTGGTTGCACCTAAATTTACGGTAGCTAAATCAACTTTAGTACAGCCAACTAGGATACCAATTACCACAAAAATGCCTATTGATATTTGAAATTGTTTTTTCATAAATGTGATTAAAATTACGCTTAATATATACTTAAGACAAAACAAATTCAAGCTAGTTTAAGCCTTAACAATACTTTGTGATGTTTAAAAATATTAAAATGGATAAAATAAAAAGAGGAGCTTATTTAAAATAAGCTCCTCTTTTTATTAATAGTTAAATATTACATCTGGCACTATTTTTCCTTGCCAGAACTCCATCCTAAAATAGCGTACAATGGACAAAAGTTAATAATGCTTGTTAATAACAATACACCACCTACAACCAGTAATATATTACCTAAAGTACCTTCCACCATTTTAGTAATGTAAAGCATTGCAAAAGCAATGGCTAAAATAATACGAATTACTTTGTCTAAAGAATCGATATTAGCTTTCATAAAAATTGGTTTTGGTTAAAAATTTATTTTTAATTATTTCGTTTCTTTTTTAAACATGCCTGCCACTAAAAACCCCATTAAAGCGCCATATAAACTACTATTTAATGGCTTGGAAGTAATCATGCAAGTTCCGCTAGCACAGCCAATAAATTTCCAATACGCAAAACCTACAATGGCACCAAGACATATGCCCATTAAGTCTCGCTTGTATTTTAATACAAATGCATTCACAATTAACTTATTTTATTTCTTAGCCCAAACCAAGAACCTCCATTGTAAACTTCTACTCCAGCAGTTTTTAGAGCTGACTTTGCCATTCCGCTTCTGGCACCACTTTGACAAACCGTAATAATTGGTTTGTTTAGTTTTTTGATTGCATTAATTTCTCTTTGGATGATGTTTACTGGAATATTTTTTGATCCTTTAATATGACCACGATCAAATTCTTGTGGAGAGCGAACATCAATTATAATTGCACCTGCCTCTGTTAAGGCTTTAAAATCGGTACTAGGACCAAAAAATTTTCTTAAAAAGCTAAACATATTAATTGTTGTTTATGATATTATTTAAACTAAAAATTCCACCGCCATTGTATACATCATGCATAGATTATTTTTTCTAATACAAAATTGAGACTTTAATAATTCTTAATTGGTGATATTTATCACATTCCCAATTTAAGTGCAAAACAGTACATTCATTATATTCTAATCCAATCAAAGGAATTTCGATTCATGATGATCCAGCCATTATTCTCCATTTTCTTTAAAAGTCGGCTTACCACTTCTCTGGAGGTATTTAAATCATTGGCTATTTCCTGATGGGTTAAATGTACAGTATTGCCAAATTGCTTAATATGTCTCTTTATATAAAATTCTAAACGTTCATCCATATTTTTAAAAGCAGTTTCATTGATAGTTTTAAGCAATTCTTCATATCTACTACGATAGGTTCTAATTACAAAATAGTGCCAACTCTTGAATTCGTTTAGCCATTTTTCCATAAACTCAATAGGAATTGCTAAATATTGAATATCAGTAACAGCTTTTGCCAAAACTTGACTTTGCTCATGATGATAGTTACATACGAGCGTAACTGCACAAGCTTCGCCTGGGTTTATGTGGTACATAAAATATTCACCGCCATCTTCTCCTTCCTGATAAAGTTTAACGGTACCTGCTACTACCAACATTGCAGATTTTATATTTTGTCCCATTTTTAAAAGAGCGGTACCCGCTTTTGCCTCTTTTAATACTGCCTCTTTTAATACTGCGTCATATAAACCCTCTTCCCAATCTGGGAATATTTTTTTAAGCGCTTCTTTTGATAACATATAATATATAAATTCAGAAGTGAATATACTTTATTTAAAGCAATGTAATAAATGTCACCAAATTGCCTATGGAAAAATGGTAATTTCATAAAAATGATCAAATGAAAAAATTCTTGACAAAAATTGATTTTACATTAATGTTTAGACTCTTATTAAGTTTAGCGATGGTTATTAATGGATACAAGCAAAATGATAATACATCTTATATTTTTGCAAGCTTTCTTTTGATATATGCAATAGTTGCTGCTAAATATAAAGTGGGTTGTGGCTATAATACTTGCTCACCCAATAATAAAACTATTTAGTTAAACTAGTTTTTCACCATTAGTTGAAAGGGCCCAAACTTATGTTGTTGCTCGCTAAAGCTATCTGTATAAGGGCCATAAGGATAATCAAAAGGTTTCTTTTTAATATTTGGCCAGTCCTTTGATTGATTCATATGAGGACGTGCTTGGCTATTTATATATGCGGCTAAATCCCAAGATTGTTCATCTGATAAAGTTGGTTTTTCATGTGATGTTTGTAAATAAGGCATATTGTTTTTTAGATAGCCTGCTAGATTACTAATTCGATACAATCCAGCACCATCATTATAACTTTGCTCACCCCAAACTGGTGGATAAGCATATTCCTCATTGTTGGCGAGTAATTGTCCTTGACCATTATTGCCATGGCAAATTTGACATTTAGCTACATATACAATTTGTCCTTTTTGAGGATCTGCAGCCCTATCTAAAAATTTTATTTTTTCAATCCCACTGCCTATAGGCTTTTTATCTTTTTGAACGTTCTTGCCTAAATATTTTATGTAACTATAAATTGCTGCATATTCTCTACTAGTACTATCTAATGCTTTGCCGTTTAAGCTACGTTCCATACAGTCTGAAACTCTTTTATAAATGGACTCCACAGTACCGCTTCTGTCTCTATATTTTGGGTAAGTCGAAAAAACTGCACCATAATTATTGCCCCAGGGTTGGTTACCTGCATTTAAATGACAATTTTGGCAATTCATGCCATTGGTTAATTTGGAAACGGATCCGTTAGGTCCAAAATATTTTGAGGTATGTGCAATTAGGTCTTGGCCATATAAAATTAAAGCTCGTTCTTCACCTTTGATGATTGTATCGGTTGAAATGTCTGGCCCAATCCAAGCTGCATTTGAATTTCCGCTATGATCGATTTTAAATTTCCTTGTACTTAAAAAATAAAATTTTATGCAAGCAAATGCAATGATAATCCCAATAAGTAATAGAATGCTTCTACGCATTTGTTTCATACCTTAATATTAAAACTTTATTGCGAGATTCTAATTGAGTTAGTTTATGTTTCTTATATTTAAGTATAAATTATCCAATTATGTTAGCTAAGCTTAAAAATATTGTTTTTGTATTTGCATTTTGTATGATGACAACGAGTGGGTTTAGTCAAGACATTCCAAAAACAAAGGAAAATAAAATACATAATATCGTAGTTCAATTAAATACAGCGGACACTGCTAGTTGGTCAAGCATCATTGGAAATATTAAAAATGTTCAAAAAGCATGGCCTACTAATTTAAACATCGAGGTGGTTGTGCATGGAAAAGCGATAGATTTTTTAGTGAAAGACAAAACCGTTTTTGCTAACGATATTCAATTGCTGGCTAGCCAGGGTATCAAATTCAATGCATGTCAAAATACCATGCGTAAACATAATATTACTGCAGACATGTTGCTAAATGTGGCAGGTACTGTTCCTTCTGGAGTTGTTGAAGTGGTTACTAAACAAGAGGAAGGCTGGAGTTATTTGAAGTCGGGTTTATAAATGATCAAATGGCATTTACTATAAATAAATTGTAACTTTGCAAAATGCAAAGACTTTTATTTTTATTGACATTCGTATTTTTTATTGTTAACGCGCGCGCGCAAGCGGTAGATACTATTCCCAAGCAGCTACATAAGAAAAATATTTTTACGCTAGCTTTTTATAAACAACCAGGCAAGGATTCAATGGTTGATTTTATTGATGGGGTATATCGAATTCTTAAAATAAATAAAGATAGAAGTCAAACTGAAGAAATTACAAAAGCACATTTGACTTTTATACCTGGTGTAGAATATAGCCTAGGAACAGGAATGGCAGCATCTGTTAATGCAAGTGTGGTTTTGCCTAAAACAATGGGGACCGAAAATAAATCAACTTATTTTACTGAATTAAAAGTTACCCAAAATAAGCAAATTGTTTCTCAGTTTGCAAGTAATATTTGGACAAAAAATGGGGAATATAATTTCAGTAATAACTGGTCTTATTTAAAGTATCCACAAAAAGATTTTGGTTTAGGGAATACTTCTAGTCTTAATTTATTAGATGAATTAGATTACTCGTATTTGAAATTGTACCAATCGATTTCTAAAAAAATTGCAAACAATTTATATTTCGGTATTGGCTTAAATATGGACTATCACTGGAATATACAAGATACTTCTACCAAAAATAAACCAGTAAATGGATTGGCGCAGTATGGTCAAACTAAAAATTCAAATTCAACTGGGTATGTATTAAATTTATTGTATGACACAAGAATAAATAATGTTAATCCTGTTGCGAATAGTAGTTTTATCAATGTTATGTTTAGAGATAATTTAACTGTATTGGGAAGCGATCAAAAATGGAGTTCTTTAATATTAGATTATAGAAAATATATTTCTTTCCCAGCCGGTAGTAAAAATATTTTAGCGTTGTGGACCTATGATCAATTAACATTGAATGGAAAGCCACCTTATTTAGATTTACCCAATACAGCAAGCGATACCTATAGTAATTTTGGAAGAGGTTATGTACAAGGAAGATTTAGAGGTGATAAATTATTATATGCAGAATCAGAATACAGATTTGGCATAACTGAAAATGGATTTTTAGGAGGTGTGGTTTTTGCCAATGTGCAAAGCCTATCATCAATGCCTGGACAAACTATTCAAGGTGTTGTGCCAGGATATGGTGCAGGACTAAGAGTTAAGTTTAACAAGCACTCTAATACAAGTGTAGCTTTAGATTATGGATTTGGACAAGGTGGTTCAAGAGGTTTATTTATGAATTTAGGTGAAGTATTTTAGTATTATCAAATAACTAAGCTGTTATCATTCTAATAAATAAGTCTTCCACTTTTTTTCTTGCCCAAGGTGTTTTTCTTAAAAATTTTAAACTGGATTTAATACTTGGGTTGCTATTGAAGCAATTAATAGGGATATGCTGTCCTAAGTCCTCCCATCCAAAATATTTCACTAATTCAGTGACTATATATTCTAGTGTTTTTCCGTGTAATGGGTCATTTGAAACTTGCTGCATATGCAATATTAAGTAATTTGCTTTTGT
>DAIUEC010000026.1:0-26081 GCA_036845345.1 Sediminibacterium sp. | reverse complement strand
AGGTTAATTTATGTTTTGTATCTGTTTCAAATTTTCGTAGTGTATTCTGTAATGATATCAGTGTTTTTGTATAACCCCTGTGATACCTCTCTTTATCTTTTAAGAACAAATCGTATGAACTCCAAAAACTCTTTGATTTTGGTTGTTTCTTTGTTTGTGTTTCAACCTTCTTATCGAAATTGATTTTAACCAGAATTGGAGTAGGTATATCTCCATTTTCAATCAGTTCAGTAATGATACCTTCCAATTTGGTTCTAACTGATGTTATCCTTTTGATTATTTGAGTGTAGTTCGGACAACGATTTGACACCACTCCTGATTTCCAGTATTTTGGTTCAATATATTCCTTTGTTGGAAATCGTTTGTATGTTCCTTTGTATTTGTATTGTAGTTGTAAAGGACAAACCTTCTTACCATTCAATACTTTCTCATCTGATTTGACTAGGACTAATGATACACCCATGATGTTTAATTGTAATACTAAAATACAATTAAATCTTAAATTGGTTATGGTATGGGTTATGTTTTGATATTAAAGAAAAAGCCCTCATAAAACTTACTGATTATCAGTGCTTTACAAGGGCTATTTTCATCTACGTCGGGAAGACAGGATTCGAACCTGCGACCCCTTGGTCCCAAACCAAGTGCGCTACCGGCCTGCGCTACTTCCCGTTCCATTATAACTTGCGTTATAAATATTGTTTACCGGTTTCGTTTCAAGATAAGAACTAAGTGCGGAGAGGAAGGGATTCGAACCCTTGGTACAGTTTAACCCGTACGGCAGTTTAGCAAACTACTGATTTCAGCCACTCATCCACCTCTCCTCCGAACCTCTTTCGAGGGGTGCAAAAATAAGCACTGATTCTTTAAATTCCTAAAAAAAGTCCGGAATAAACTAAATAAAGTTTAATCCGGACCAATATCTTTATAAACTATGTAGTTTCAGTGGCTTCAGCCCGAATTACATAGCTGCTAACTGTACTTTTTGCGTAAGCTCCATTACATTTTCGCGGAACATGGAATCAGTATCCATTAAGTCTTTCACCGTTTGACAAGAGTGAATAACTGTAGTATGATCACGACCTCCAAAATGCTCTCCAATAGTCTTTAATGAGTTCTTAGTAAATGCTTTTGCTAAATACATCGTAATCTGACGCGCTTGTACAATCTCACGCTTACGTGTTTTTTGTAATAACTTATCATAAGGCACTTCAAAGAATTCACAAACCATTTTTTGAATCGCGTCAATCGTAATTTCCTTGCTGCTTGTTTTCACAAAGTTGCGTAATACTTTCTTCGCTAATTCAACGTCAATCTCTTTCTTATTCAATGAAGACTGTGCTAATAATGATATTAACGCACCTTCTAATTCTCTAACATTGGTATTGATATTATAAGCCACATACTTCACTACTTCCTTAGGCATTTCTAAACCATCTGCCTTCATCTTTTTCTCTAATATCTCAATACGCGTTTCGTAGTCTGGCACTTGAATGTCAGCACTTAAACCCCAACGGAAACGGCTTAATAATCTTTCTTGTAATCCTTCCAAATCCTTAGGTGCTTTATCAGAAGTCAACACCAACTGCTTTCCACTTTGATGTAAGTGGTTAAAGATGGCGAAAAATGCATCCTGAGATTTTTCTGCACGATTAAAGAATTGAACGTCATCAATAATCAACACATCAATTAATTGATAGAAATGTATAAAGTCATTGATTGCGTTATTGCGACTATGATCTTGGAACTGATTGATAAATTTCTCAGAGCTCACATATAAAACCACCTTATTTGGATGAACGCGTTTTACGTCATTACCAATTGCTTGTGCTAAGTGTGTTTTACCCAAACCTACCCCACCATAAATTACCAATGGGTTGAATGAATTGGCACCTGGCTTTTCCGCTACTGTTTTACCAGCTCTGCGTGCTACCCTGTTACAATCCCCCTCTATAAAAGAATCAAATGTGTAGTTATGATTTAATTGAGGATCAATTTGCATTTTCTTCAATCCTGGAATCACAAATGGATTCTTTACTGGATTGTCAATAACCAATGGGAAATTCATCTCATTGTTGTTGTATGTCTTCATGCCACTTGCAGGCACATCCATTGATCCTTTTTTATTGTTACCGCTGTCCACCATGATGCGGTATTCTAATCTTGCCTCTTTTCCTAATTCACGCTTTAAAGTTTTTGCTAATAAGTTCACATAATGTTCTTCGATGTATTCATAAAAGAATTGGCTTGGAACTTGAATCATTAAAACGTTCTCCTTCAAGTCAACTGGTTGAATTGGTTCGAACCATGTCTTAAAGTGCTGCCATTCGACAATATCTTTAATGATCTTCAAACAATTGCTCCAAATTAAATCTGCACTTTTAGCCATTTTACTTACGAACCCTTTATATAGTGAAATAAGATAATTCTACTCTTTCTCCTGATTATCGAATTGTTAATCAGACTGCGAATATTCAAAACTATTGTTGAAAAAAAAACTTTTTTATTTGGTTTTTTTGACATGTCTCAAAAACACTCCGTCTTCCTACTTTTTAATCGAAATATCAGGCGTTCAAGATAGCTCAAATTCTAATAAAAAGAAAGTTTATCCACTATTTTTTAAAAGAATTTATTTCAAAAAACGAATGAGCATTTGCATATCTAGCAATTGAGCCTAGATTTGGGGATTAAATCCTACCTTTACCCACTTAAATATATAATTATGAGCTACGAACTAACGGGTAAATTGATAGCAAAATACGATACTGTTCAAAGAAAAGAAACCTTTAAAACAAGAGAATTTGTTATAGAAAAGTCTGATGATATCAATGGAAAATTGATTACTAATTATGTGAAGTTTCAATGTGTTCAAGATAGAACAACCATGCCTGACCGCTTTAACCTTGGAGATACGGTAAAAGTACTTTTCAATATTAAAGGCTCTAAGTGGAATAAGGACGGAAAAGACAACTATATCACCAATTTAGATGCTTGGAGAATGGAAGCAGTTTCATTAGGTGGAGACACTGCCCCTACCGACAATAGCTACTTTGATATGCCTCCAGGTGAATCTGGGGATGATTTGCCATTTTAATAAAAGTTAATCAATATAAAAGCCTGTCTATTTTAGGCGGGCTTTTTTTAGGTTCAAGCAATTTTTAGGATAAAAACCTAACCCATGCAAAAACAAATTCAACTTCGCGTAAAGCCAGAAGAAGCATCCAACGCTTCCCACTTAATTGTAGTAGTAGCCCAAGCCATTGGGGAGACTCCTGAATCCATTTCCGGCTACCATATTTTAAAACAATCCATTGATGCCCGAAGTCGTCAACAAATATGGATTAATCTTAGCTTATTAGTTTTTATCAACGAGTCGCCTAGTAATCGATATAGTGACGAACTCATTTTCCCAAGCTTACCTGCAAATGCCAAAGAAGTGATTATTATTGGCGCGGGCCCAGCTGGCCTTTTTGCAGCCCTCGAATGCATTCAATTAGGTATTAGACCCATCGTTTTGGAAAGGGGGAGAGATGTTCGCTCTAGACGAAGAGATTTAGCCAAATTAAATAAGGAAGGCATCGTTAACCCAGAGAGCAATTATTGCTTTGGGGAAGGTGGTGCTGGTACCTATAGTGACGGCAAATTATATACCCGAAGCAATAAGCGTGGAAGCATAGATAAGATCCTTAGAATATTTTACCAGTTTGGTGCCGATGAACGAATTTTATATGAAGCCCACCCCCATATTGGAACCAACAAGCTACCTCATATTATTACCGCCATGCGAAATCAAATTGAGGAAAGTGGCGGGAAGGTTTTATTCGAAAAAAAGCTCGTTGACCTGGTAATTGACAAAGGAAGGATCAAAGAAGTGGTCACCGAGGATGGAGACCGATTTCCTAGTGAAGCCGTTTTATTAGCAACCGGCCATTCGGCTCGAGACATCTTTAGCCTTTTTCACGAAAAAGAGATTTTGATAGAAGCCAAGCCATTTGCGCTTGGAGTTCGTGTTGAGCACCCTCAAGCAATTGTTGACGCCATTCAATATCATTGTGCGGTCAGAGGGCCTAATTTGCCCCCGGCATCCTACAGCCTGGTGGAGCAAGTGAATGACAGGGGGGTGTTTAGTTTTTGTATGTGCCCTGGTGGTATAATTGCCCCGGCAGCAACCGCACCCGGCGAAATTGTAGTGAATGGCTGGAGCCCAAGTAAAAGAGACAACGTCTTCGCTAATAGCGGTATGGTGGTGCAAATTGACCTTGCAACAGCAGCTGAATATTTGACCAAATCAAGAAATAATAAGAACAATATTAATTCAAGTATTAATTTAAATAACCCATTACTATTACTTGATTTTCAAAAAGATGTAGAACAAAAAGCTTTTGAATTTGGTGGTGGAAAGCAAGTTGCACCAGCAGCGAGATTAGTGGATTTCTGTACTAATAAAATCTCAAAGGAATTGCCTGACGCAAGCTACCTGCCAGGGCTTCATAGCGCCGACATGAGTAATATTTTACCCCACTTTGTGCGCAACACATTACAGGAAGGGTTCAAGGCTTTTGGCAAAAAAATGAAAGGTTACTATACTAATGACGCCATTGTTGTAGCCACTGAAAGTAGAACTTCCTCCCCTGTCCGCATCCCAAGAGATCCAGAGTCCTATCAACATCCTCAAATCAAAAACCTTTACCCATGCGGGGAAGGTGCTGGATATGCAGGTGGCATTGTGAGCGCAGCCATGGACGGTCAAAAACTAGCACAGGTGATTGCTGCTCAACTAGGTAGTTAATCCTGCGATTTTACTTTTTTTGATAACAATAAACCATTCTTTATCAATTGATTAGATCGGTATGATTTTAATTCTACTTCAAGCTCATTTGATATGCTTCTTGAGCTACCTAAATCTGGTTTACCCGCATTTACCCATGCTGTATACCAAAAGTCGGATAGTAAATTTGCAGAGGCAATTAGTTGCCCATTGATGGTTGGTCCTAACTCAATTGCATAGGCTTCGGCAAATTCCTTGGTGTAAGCCTTAGTCTCTTTACCATAACGAACCATGGTTTTATACTTAGTTTCTGGAGTGAATTTAGCGGTAAGTTTAGTCTCTTTGGCAAACATTTCAGGTAATAATGCATTTGCTTTTCTAATATCCTTCCATAAAGCCTCCGCTGGATTTTTTAAATATACAGCTGTATGCTTGCTATATAAATCATAATCATTCAAGTTCAATTCTGGAATATAAGACTCCCATAAACCATGCAAGCCTTTTTGACCTGTTAACTGACCATCATAATTAGTAGTGGTGTGCAAAGGAACGTGCAAATCTCCAATATAATGCCCCAAGTCTGCAGCATAAAATAAGATACTGTCCTTGTTTTTTGACTTAAAAGCTTGGGTCAAATGTTCCATTTGCATCATTGCATTATAAGGTCCCCAACCATACTTTTTTAAACTATCTATCCCGTACTTTTTCACAGCAGATTCCCAGTCCATTGGCATGTCATAAGCAGCTTTTGGTCCAAACATTTCTAGGTCAATAAAGTGCTTGGTGTCCTCCGTTTTATCGGTATTTCTGCGAATATCTGGTCTTGGCGCATTCTCTACTAAATAAGCCATTTCATTATGAAAATAAGATTGTAATGGGGCCGGCAAACTATAAATAGCTAATTGATTTACGGTACGATGTACCAAAAAACCCCAACTACTTAGGCCAATCACTAAGGCCAATAACAACGTTGAAAAAACTATTTTCTTAGAAATCATGTGCTATAAATTTTTACGAATATAACCTATTATCCTTTTTTCAAAACGCCATTCCTATAATTTAACCTTTGAGTAAAATCAGCATTCAACCAATTGATTATCTTATCTATATTTGAATCATAAAACTTTCCCCATGGATCCTATATTAAGCTTACAGCATTTAAAAAAGTATTATGCCACGCAAAAAGCAGTGGACGATATCAGTTTTGATATCCAAAAAGGGAGCATTTTTGGCCTTTTAGGTCCAAATGGTGCGGGTAAAACCACCCTACTTAGAATGATAACCGGGATTTTCTACCCTGACGAAGGCAATATTATATTAGATGGTAAAACTTTTAATCCAAGTGAGGATATTGCTAAGATTGGGTATATGCCTGAGGAAAGGGGTATGTATAAGAAAATGAAAATTGGGGAACAAGCACTTTATTTGGCACAATTAAAAGGGCTTTCAAAAGCCGAAGCAACTGAGAAGATTAAATATTGGTTCAGAAAATTGGAGATGGAAACCTGGTGGAATAAAAAGGTAGAAGATTTAAGTAAAGGAATGAGCCAAAAACTTCAATTTGTAATTACGGTTTTACATGAACCAAAGTTGATTATTTTAGATGAGCCATTTAGTGGTTTAGATCCTGTGAATGCCAATTTAATTAAAGATGAAATATTTGGGCTTGCAAAAAATGGATCTACCATTATTTTTAGTACCCACCGAATGGAACAGGTGGAAGAAATTTGCGATCATATTGTATTGGTAAACCTTGGTAAGAAGATTCTAGATGGAACGGTGCAAGAAATTAAGCAACAGTACAAGGAAAATATATTTTCAATTGAAACCGATCAAATTGATTCCATCACAGACAACCCTATATTCACCATTATAAAAAAAGAGGGTCAAAAAGTGTTTGTAAAAATTAATGAAGGGAATAATTCAAATCAAGTGCTTGGGCATTTGATAAACAATAACAATAGAATTATCGCCTACAATGAAGTACTGCCCTCTTTAAACGATATTTTTATTAAGCTTGTTGAAACGACACATGCAACTACAAGAGCTTTTCAAAATTTATAACCTTATACCTAAGATGGCGCTGAGCCATTTTTTCGCAACATTTTAATTTACAGTATTATGCATAAAATTTGGTTAATCATACAAAGAGAATACAGCACTAGAGTTCGAAATAAAAGATTTTTATTGGTTACTTTTTTAATGCCTTTATTAATGGTTGGCTTTTTATTTGGAAGTGCGTACTTGTCTTCAACAGGCACTGAACATCGTAAAATTGCCGTGGTGGATCCGAATGGATTTATCAAAACATCTATTAAAAATACCAATCAAATTGAATTTGTATTCCCTGAGAACATTGATACGAATAACTATAGCCAAAAAGGATTTACAGATATTTTAATATTACCACAGTTTGACAAGAATAGTAAGGCCGATTATATATTGAGATCGAAAAAGTCAATGGGATTAATGCTTCAAAATAGTATCAGTGAAAAAATAAATGCAGCTATTGAAGACCAAATGCTGCAGGAAGCTGGGATACATCAAAACGTTTTGGACTCTATCCATAAAGCTTCGCAATTTGCTGAACTAAAAGCCTATGAGGACAAAGGCGGTAGTGTAAGTAAAGAAAGTAATGCTGGCCTTGCCATGGGTATTGGTTATGCAAGTGGATTTTTAATTTATTTGACATTACTAATATATGGAACCATGGTAATGCGCGGTGTCATGGAAGAAAAAACAAATCGTATTGCCGAAGTGATCATTAGTAGTGTAAAGCCATTTGAACTAATGTCTGGAAAGATTATTGGAATTGGCGCAGTTGGTTTAACCCAGTTTGCAATGTGGATTATTTTAATCACTGGTTTAACAAGTGTTGGTATGGGATTATTGCCAGCCGACTTACAACATCAAGTAAGCTCCTTACAACAATCTAATGGACAAATGGCAGGCACTGGCATGGCACAAGCAAGTGAATCTGCTATGCGTATTTACAATATGCAACATACTATTGCAACAGCAAACTGGCCTTTGATTTTATCTTGTTTTATATTTTATTTTTTAGGTGGCTATTTATTTTACTCTGCATTGTTTGCAGCAGTGGGAAGTGTAGTTAATGAGGATCCTCAAGACGCACAAAGTTTAATGTTCCCAATTACCATGCCTATTATTTTCTCTTATATCATTACCAATATGGTTACTCAAAACCCCAATACACCATTGGCTTTTTGGGCAAGTATGATTCCATTTAGTTCTCCGTTAGTAATGATGGCAAGGGTTGCCTATGGTGTGCCTAGTGCAGTATCTTATTGGGAACTAGCTTTAAGTATGTCCTTATTGATTGGTGGATTCTTATTTACCACCTGGTTAAGTGGTAAAATTTACCGCACGGGAATTTTAATGTATGGTAAAAAAGTAAATTGGAAAACGATGATTAAATGGGCATTCACTAAGCAATCCTAAACTACAAAGCAATCCTAACATTCACACCCGCTCTTGTATTTATAATTGGCGGAGAAGAGGAAATATAAGGGGTAGCTCTTCTTTGATCAAAGAAGAATTTAAGATTGATTTTGCTATTCAAAACATAATCAATGGAAGGTTGTAAAGTAATTTCTTTTTGACCTCCTGTACCGTATGCATTGGTTTGATCTAATCTGCTATTGCTATTATAAACATCACGCATTGACATATCAAAACGGAATGTCAAATCATTATTTAATCGAGCATTATTAAGCCCGGGAATATTGAAAGGCAATCGCAAACCTTTTTTCCTCCAACTTGTACCTATCACCCACTCTTTACTGTTATTTTCACTTAATTGATAATCCACTAAACTTAAAGAAAGCATCCTGCTCTTTTTATATTCAAATCTTAAAGACCATTGATTAACAGTAGTAACATTTAACCCAATCAATGGTTCCATTCTTTCACTAATCGTAACATTCGGAATCAAGAAATAAGGAATATAATTTCCACTAATCGGATCCAAGAATGTTGGGGTACCACGCTTCGTAATATCATCTACAAAATTCAAAGAACTTGTAAAACTATTCATAGCCAAGCTACCATTATAACCATTTGAAATAGTGATATTCGTGAAATATTCAGCAAGTGCAGGCACTTTAGAAAGTCCACTATACATAATATTCCAATTAGGTTTTGGAATCATGCCCGTAAATGGATTGGAACGAATACTACTATTGTTTTCATTGATTAGAGAAATCTTTTTTGGATCTTGACCCGTATAAGCAGCAATGAATGAAGGAATTAAAACATCCTGTGCATATCTTCCATAACCTAATGCATATCCATCAGTTCCAATATTGTTTCCAAGTCTTTGTGATATAATAGTTCGATAGTTTTGGAAGGCCTTAAACTGAAGGGAAATCACATTAGGATCATGGTTGTCAAAAAAAGTATTTAAAGCCATATAACTAATATTGAACCCTCCTGCTGACAATGGATTTGCATGTGTTCTGATTCCATTATAATTAAAACTAGTATCCTTATACAATTCTGAATATTCTTTGGAGAATGTTTTATTTAAATTAATATCAATCATTAAGGACTTAACAGGCTCTAGCGTAAGTCTTGCACTTAATTTTTGATCAAAGGTTTGTCTAAACACCATATTGAATGCAGGATCTCTTGTTAAAAATCCTTTCTTCTCTTGTGTATTCAACCATGCAGTATCGGGTTGTCTTCCAAACATGTAATCTATGTTTGGTGATAATCCTGTAAATGTTTTATCTAAGAATTGCACTCCCGACATATATCCTGGCAACCTACTATTAAAGTTTTCACCATAATCTACATTTGCTGCTTGCATCATGGTTAAGAACTTTGCAAAAGGCTTCACAAAAGAAGGTACTTCAATAGGTTCATTTGCTTTTAATAATCTTTGCGCAATTCGCTCTTGTCTTCTTGCTAATTTCCAAGCTTTGTAAGCACTATCTCTTGCCTTCCCTACTTTACCTGCCAATGCTTCTTCTTTTGTCATTAACACTTTTGTAGCCAATGGATTAGTGAAGCTTGTTTTACCAGCATTATAATTATTGTTGAGTGCAGCACTTAAATATTTTGATTTGCGATACAAATTGGCAAAATTAAATTGGCCAGATATTTGTTGAGACATGGTGTTCTCAATGGTATTTCCTAGTGACTGTGCTAATCTACTTGCTCCAATCCAATTATAATTAGTTGAAAAATTATAGGTTGAATTAATCCAATTCGTAATTGGGAATTTATTGGTAGGAAGATCATATCGCATTGTCAATCTTTGATTATACAATGTGTTTCTTCCACCCCCAAATAACATTCTTGTAATCGAATCCTGTTTAGCCTGTGTATTAATTGGTCCATCTGGCTCATCGATACGGGAATTCATGGTAGCATTAAAATCCATATTCAATGATCTAGTAATGGGCCATCTCATATTAAACAACCTTACCATTGTAAAGTATTTATTATAAGTGGTTTCTACTTTTTCAGTGGTACCATCATAGGAACTCACTACCCTTGGTGTAAACTCTCCATACTGTCTGTCCAATACAGTTCGGAAACTTAATAAAGTAGGTGCTGGGTTTACATTAATTTCTTTTGCCCAAGTCAACCATGGAGATGCATTCTTTAAAATTTTCTTGAAGGGTTCAATTGATTTTGCATTTCTATTATAAGTATATCCTATGGCTCCTCTTTGTTTGACCATTTTATTTTCAGCAATCAAAGGACTAGTTTGAGTCAATTGAGAATAAGAATAACTAAAGTCCAAATTACTAATGCTAAATAAATTTGGTGTGCCAGAAGGCAAGAAACGTACATTAGTAAAATTCAATGTTTTTATGGTAGTTTGATCTGCTGATGCATTAATCACCGAATCTTTCTTTGCACCTGATAATGAATTTATTTTATCTTGATAAAGTATATCCTTGTCAAATGGATCATACATTGGCGTCTCTACCGACTTATTAATACTCGCAAATACTGGCAATGAAAGCTTCACTTGTTTAGGCAATAATTTACCCGCATCAATATTGGTTGCAATATCAATTTGAGATAAACCAGTTTTAGCTCTTTGGTTCATATTTTGTTCTATCGTTCCAAAACCTGCAGTATGGTTACTTGCAGATACCGCCAAGGTTCCCAAGTCGGCCATAACTAAATCCATTCTTCCTATTGCAGCCCATGATCCATGCTCATCCATATCAGATAAACGTAATTCATTGATCCACATTTCCGCATCAATTTGTTGTTGTGTAGATGTGTTTTCAAATGCAATCATGATGCCCCTTATCTCTCCTAAATTTGGATTACCCATCACGGAATAGGTCTGTTCATTATTTGGATAGGTACTGCTTTGTTTTTTTGAAAATTTAGAAGTGTAAGAATAATGTTGTTTATCTCTTTCTAATTTCAAATTCACTAAATCAATTAAACTTAAATTCAATTCATTTTGAGCTGGCCAAACCAAATTGGCTTCGGCACTTGAATATGTTTTTTGCTGAGTAGTAGTTAAAGGAATTCGAATTTCATAAAAGTTATTTTGAAAATCCTGTCCCATTCTTATCACAGCAGTAATTACCCCGTTCTCGGTTTGAGCAATATTATTTTTATTTTCTGCGTGCAAGAACATAGATAGCTTACCATACCTACGAATATCTACATTCATCGTTTTAAATACCCCTCTTGGTGTTTTTCCTTTTTCTAAATTATGAATTTGCACACTCAATGCTTGTTCATTTTGTAAAAGGTTTACGCCATTATTACTTAGCAATTGAACACGTTCAATCCCTGGAGGTATTACATAGTTTACTGGTGTTCTACTTCCATTTTCCTCAATACTCACCGCCAAAGTATTAACAGTTGAATTATTAGTAGCAGCTATGGGTGTATAATTACCAGAACTATCTACTTCATAATTATATTGCCTCCATTGGTTACGCACCAAACTAAATTTAGCAAAACGAAGTGTGATAGAATCTTCAAATCCTGTTAAATACATTCTTAAAAAACGAATGGATTTAAAATCCTTAATGCCACCTACTGAATCGGAATAAGACTTTATTGGCACTCTAAATAAATACCAATTTTCAATACTCTTTGTTCCATCCGCCAAGGTTACATTTACCGTTTTAGTGTCCGTTACATATTTGGTAGCACCAACACCCATGCTATTTTTTTGCAATGGAATTTCGTATTCAAAATAAGACTCCGTTTCATTTAAAGTATTATCTCTATTTAAATCTTCGTTGTCCGGCAACATCGTAGAAGCGCTACTAAATTGACTGGTGCCTGCAACCGCCGAATTACCTTGTGGATTATTAAAGTATTTATATCTACCTAAAATACCAACGCTACCCGCATCATATTGCGCATCTCTATACCATACATAGTTATCTGCAGAAGGGTCCTTAATAAATTGTTGCGCAACTACTGGATTGGAAATTTGACTAATAACATCAGCACGTTTTACGCGCTCTTCATCATCATTCATACCATCAAATCCAACATCCTGATACTTTCTATCTTCGGCATTATTGCTAAATGCATTCGTTACTTGAATTGGATTAATTGGAACCTTACCCCAAACAGAACTATCAATTTGTGCAGGGATAGTTGGTGTAGGCATTCCATTTTCATAAAAACGACGGCCATCTTTTAATATATCCTCACTCACATTACCCAAATTCAAAACCAAACTACCTTTTGTTGCAGGTGATTTTATAAATGGATCCTGTACCCAAAATTCTACATATTCAATGATACTTGATTCAAAATCGGTTTGGTCCAATGCACGCATAATACCACCCCACTTATAAGTTGGATTTCTAAATTTACCAGTGCCGTCTAGATCCTTAAAGTTGTAATTGTAAGGTCCTCTATCTTTGGGATAATAAGTTAAATCAAAAGTAGGCAGCTGTACATCCGTAATATTTGTTGTCTTATTCGGGAATAATTCATTAGTAAATACTTGTCTTACCCTAGGATCACTAATTAAAGCAGGGTTGGCACTTAAAGGATTATTAGGACTATTGCGATCTTGCAAAGTAGGCTCAATAGTGTACCAAGATATCCTCGCTCTGTTTTTATTATAATCAATGCTCTCCGCTAAATTGCTTTCTGGAAATTTATTAAGTCTTGTAACAGGCGTTGATGCAAGTGCCCAAGCGGTGAATGGAAAACGTAAATCAATATCTGTACGTGTTGCTTCAAAGTCATCTAAGTATACAAGGCCACTTGCTCCCTTTCCTATTTGCTGTGCATGACCTGGCTGCAAATAAGCAGCTTCGCCTTTTGCTGTGATATAAGACTTTGCATTTGTTTTATAAAAAGGAAGCTTATTGATAAATCTTGTAATTGCAGGCAATTCTGTTTTATAATTAAAATCAAAACCATACATCGCATTTTTAATTGGATCAGAACCAAAATTTGTTTTCGTAAAAAATGGACGTTCACTTAATCTTTGGGTGGAGAATCCGAAATTAAAATCCTTGCTCGCCATATAATCCACGCGCAATGCTCTAAATCCTCTTTCTTGAAAACCAAACCCTAAATTATTTTCAAAAGAAACATTCACAGGAATATTTGAACTTAAAATCCCAGGATTAATAATACGCACCGTACCTGAACCATAGTCAACAATATAATCCACGCCTTCTTTTAAAATTTGTCCTCCTGCTCTTACACTCACAGAACCTGGTGGAACATTAAATGCGTTTAAACTTATTTCAGCACCCCCACTACTTCCTTTCACTTGACCTTCCATTACAAAACGGTCTAGATTGGTATAGGTTTGTGCTTCGGATTTTATTTGACGATATAATTGCGGGTAGATATATTTATTCGTAATATTAGTATCCAATCCACTAAATGCAATGTTTTTTAAATCTTCGCCAAAAGGCTCTAACAATGGAAAAACAATTCGACCCATTTTAGATAAAACGGTATACCCTTCCACATAGTCAAACATACCATCTGGCTGTGGGTCATTATGGTTATTTAATCTATCTAATTGTAAAATTTTAATTAATGATTTTCCATCCATTGCTGCATTGGTAACAGGCAAATATCTTTTTAAACCAGCACCAGGCGCTTCGTACATCACATTCAATTGAAAATCCTGTTGTTGAATGGATCCAAATAAATCTAATGAATAAACGTTCTTCATCATTAAATCCCAAATAGGTAAATCAGTTCTTTGGGTTGTTGCTTTTAATAATTTTAAGAACATAATTTGTTGCACACCGTTAGTTGGATTTAAAGCAACATTATCCGAAAACTCTCCTACTTGAAATACTTTTCCATTATAAGTATATTGAAAAGCAACACCTAATACCTCATCGGGTTGCAAAGGAATATTTAATGATAAAAATCCAATTTGTGGATTGAAAAAATATTCGTTCTCCGTTAACTTTCTTGCAAATGTGCGTTCATAATCTTCTGCCGATCTTAATCCATTCATCGCTAAAATGGATGCAATACCTGATGGATTTCTTGCACCTGCATTATTTGCTAATGTGGAATACAAATTATTGGCACTATTATCGGGATAAGGATTAGCTGAACTCTGCCATTTTGAATTATGTGGCGTAGGTTCTCCCAAATCGGCAAGCCCTACTACGTCTCTTGCATTGGTGGTTTGTCCATTTCTGTTCGTAACCCAAACCTCAATACGCTTTATTTGTACTTGTGAATTAACCATGGGCAATGTTGCCATGGCTTTGTTATAATTATTTCTAAAATATTGCGCTAATAAAAAGTGTCTATTTTCTTCGTAATCGTCTAATCGTTTTTGAAATTTTTGAGTTGATGCACCACCCTGCAAATTCATGGATTGTCTTTGCGACTTTTGATTGGCAATAGCAGCAGTGACAAAAAGTTTTCCAAATTGCAATTGCGTTTTAATACCAAATAAATTTTGTGTACTTGGGATTAATGCACTTCTTGAAATATAATTGATATTACCCGCTTCAATACTTTTTATGATTTCATCTTTCTTTCCTTTATAATTTAATTTGATTTGATTATCAAACCCTAGATTAGAAAGTGTATTGAAATTTACTGGGAACTTTAGTTTATCACCAATGCTTGCATTCATACTAAAATTAGTACTTGCATCAAAATCAAAACCTCCATTGGAGCGTGCCCGTTCCGGCAATGTTGGATTCATTACAGTTTGTCCCTGATAGCCAGCTTTAATATTTATTTCTCCAACAGGCTTAAAATCTAATTGCAAATCAGATCCCGTTTTACCAAATAAACGATCAAAATAACTATCAAAAACCTTTGCCTTAGGTCTGCTAATTTTTCTGTTTAGTACACCCAATGAATTTGACCTTTGGAAGAAATAAGCTTTCTCGTCTTTATCTGATTTTAATTTCCAAAAATCATTAAAGCTAAAACTTGATGGTACTTTAACCAACCTTCCATTTATAAATTCACGAACATAATATTGCTTTGTAACAGGATCGTACTCAACATTTTTTTTAATGAAACTAGTATCTCTTAAATCAAAAGGGTTGTTGCTTTGTTGAGTAAGGAAATCACCTCTCCTATCTTTTATTGGATAGCGCAGGGAATCCTTTGTAATTATTTTGTTAGATGTATCCGCCTTGTCACTAGTTTGCGCAATAGTTAATTGACTCAAAAAGAGCAATAACATTGTATAACAAATGACTAGACGAGATTTCAATGAAAATGAATTACTGATTAACAATTCTTAAGTGCCATTTTAATTAGCAACTCTAAACTTAAACTTCCCCCTTCAGATTTTATTGTTTTATCAACTGCTTTTTCGGCGATTGCTTTTTGTATACCTAAAGCGATTAATGCTTGAATGGCATCCTGATGAGGATTTTCTTGCACCACTGCAAATCCACCCAATGGATTATTGTGCATAGTAATTTTGGAAAGTTTATCCTTTAATTCCAATACCAATCTTTCAGCAGATTTTTTCCCGATACCTTTGATAGCTTCTAATTGTCTTGCATCGCCTTGCACAATAGCACGAACAATCTCTTCGGGCTGCATGCCGGATAACATCATTCTTGCAGTACTTGCCCCTACACCAGATACGCTTATCAAATGCAAAAACAATTCTTTTTCTTGTAACTCATGAAAACCAAAAAGGACTTGTGCATTTTCGGTGATATGCAAATAAGTATGCAACTGACCTTGCTCTTTTTTGGAGATGGCTTCATAAGTATGCAAACTAATATTTACTTCATATCCAACACCCCCCACATCCACTATTAATTTAGCGGGAGTTACTTGTACAAAATTGCCTCTTAAAAATGCGATCATAAGTAGTCAAAAATAACGCATAAGTCATGAAAAATGGACTTTTGACCCTATTCTTAGCCAAAATTTAAGATATTTGTAGGCCAAACTAATAAAGCAAATATGTCACATATAGTTAGAGCAGCAATTACAGCAGTTGGTGGTTATGTTCCAGAGACCAAATTGACCAATTTTGACCTTGAAAAAATGGTGGATACCAATGATGAATGGATACGTACAAGAACGGGTATTTCTGAAAGAAGAATTTTAAGAGAACCTGGTAAAGCAAGTTCAGATATGGCAGTGAAAGCCGTAGAGGAAATTCTACGCAAAAAACAATTAGACCCATTAGAGATTGATTGTATCATTTGTGCAACCGTTACCCCTGACATGGTGTTTCCTGCAACTGCAAATATTATTGGTGATAAAATTGGTGCTAAAAATGCATTTGGCTTTGATTTAGGTGCAGCATGTAGCGGATTTCTTTTCGCCTTAAATACGGGTGCTTCTTTTATTGAAGGAGGCAGGTATAAAAAAGTATTGGTTATTGGAGTTGATAAAATGAGTTCTATTATTGACTATACGGATAGAGCAACCTGTATCATTTTTGGAGATGGTGCTGGCGCGGTATTGCTTGAACCTAGTGCAGATGAAAATGGTTTTCAAGATGCGATTTTAAAAAGCGATGGAAGTGGTCGTGAATATTTACACATTAAAGCAGGTGGTAGTTTAAAACCAGCAAGTGTTGAAACCGTGATGGCGAAAGAGCATTATGCATTTCAGGATGGACAACCCGTTTTTAAATTTGCGGTGAAAGGGATGGCCGATGTTACAGCGGACTTATTAGAAAAACATAATTTAACGGGTGATGATATTACATGGTTAGTACCGCATCAAGCGAATTTGAGAATCATTGATGCTACTGCAAATCGTGCTGGAATTCCTAAAGAAAAAGTAATGATCAACATTCAAAAGTACGGAAACACAACAGCAGCAACCATTCCATTATGTTTATGGGAATGGGAATCACAACTAAAAAAAGGAGATAATTTAATTTTAGCAGCATTTGGAGGTGGATTTACATGGGGCGCTGCGTGGATTAAATGGGCTTACTAATTAAATAACATACATTACAGTTAAATAAATAAGGAATTATGGAAAAGAAAAATTTTAAAGGAATTAGCACGATCACATTGCATACTGCTAGTCATGAGCATGATAATTTTTCTCATACCACTCCTATTTATGCAACTTCCACATTTACATTTGGATCTGCCGAAGAAGGCATGGAAAGATTCAAAGGTGATGATAAAACAAGATTATACACCCGTTGGGGCAACCCTACTTTTACTGCAGCTGAACAAACAATTGAAGCATTAGAAGCAAGAGGATTGACCGACGAGCATGGAGCACCGCTAAAAGTAAAAGCATTATTACACGCAAGTGGTCAAGCTGCAATGACGACTTTATTTTTCAGCAACCTAAGTGCTGGGGATACCTTAATTTCTCATTACTCTTTATATGGAGGATCACAAGAATTAATGCAAAAAGTTTTAAACGAAACCGGCGTTAAAGTAATATTGATTGATATACATGATGAAGCTTTATTATTGGAAACATTAAAAGCAAATCCATCTACAAAATTAATTCACTTAGAAACGCCCGCTAATCCTACATTACAATGTGTTGACATTGAAGCCATTTGTAAAATCGCTCATGCGCATGGCGTGAAAGTTTCGGTGGACAATACAGTTGCAACACCTTATTTACAACAGCCATTTGCTTTAGGAGCTGATTTTATTTTTCACTCTGCTACTAAATTTTTAAACGGCCATGGCAGTGCCTTACATGGTGTTTTATTAGGAAAGGATTTGGAATTGATGCACACCAAGGTTTGGAAATGGCATGTTTTACTTGGCGGAAATAGCAATGCATTTGATGCTTATTTATTAATTCAAGGAATGAAAACACTTGAGTTAAGAATGGAAAAACATTGTAGCAATGCCGAAAAAGTGGCTAATTATTTAAATGCGCATCCAGCAATTGCGCATGTGAATTATACGGGTTTTACTACTCACCCACATCATGCAATTGCCAAAAAACAAATGAAGCAACATGCACCTTTAATTAGTTTTGAATTAAAAGGGGGTATTGAAGCAGGCAAGAAATTTATTAATGCAGTAGAAGTTTGTACAAGAGCCGTATCCTTAGGAACTGTTGATACTTTGGTTTCACATCCAGCAAGCATGACACACATGTCTATTCCAAAAATAGAAAGAGAAAAGTATGGCATCACCGATGGATTAATTCGCATGAGTGTAGGTATAGAAAATATCGAAGATTTAGAAGCAGACTTAGCACAAGCACTTGCAAAAGCACAAGCATAAATTTATATCCTGTTAAAGCGCATTTCAAAAATACTTTGATTCAAAATATGGAAATTAAAATAAGAGCAGCAGTTAAAGAAGATTGCGAAAGCATGATGAGTTTAATTCATGAACTCGCATTATATGAAAAAGCACCTGAGCAAGTGGTTGTCTCTTTTGAACATTTTGTTGAAAGTGGATTTGGCGAAAAGCCAGTGTGGTGGGCATTAGTAGCCGAAGTAAATGGCAAGGTGGAAGGCATGGCACTCTATTATATTCGCTACAGTACCTGGAAAGGTCAAAGAATGTATTTAGAAGATTTAGTAGTTTCAGAAAAAATGCGTGGTAATAAAATAGGTAGTCTTTTATTTGATGCTTTAATTGAAGAAGCGAAAGCTAAAAACTTTAAAGGAATGAATTGGCAAGCGCTTGATTGGAATGAGCCTGCATTAAATTTTTACAGAAAATACAATAGCGGATTTGATCCAGAATGGGTAAACTGCTCGATTGATTTTTAATTATTTTATACGCGAAAAGACTAATCAAAAATCGTTCTAAATAAATTTGTCTTTTTAGTACCAAAGGAAGAAGAAAGCGATAATTCCAAACTACTTAACTTAAGATTAGCACCTGTTATATTTGGATTGTAAATATCATAACTTATCCCAAAAACATATTTATCAGAAATATAGGAAACGGTTGGTACTACTGCTTCTTGGTTTCTATAATAGCATCCAAAATAGATTCTCTTTACCTCGTCCATATAATTCGTAAGTGGTATTCCTAGGGAAGCACCTGCATAAAATTGATTGCCTGCCTTTCTATTTAAAAAATTCCCATGATACGCTAATGTATAGTCTGCAAAAAATGGAATTTCCCCATTTATAAAAGCCCTGTACTTTGTCTCTGGCGCTGCATTGGTTAATGCATAGGTCAAATTAGGCTTTGTTAAAAACATAGCGGTACCTCCTATTTGAAAAAAGGATTCATCACTATGACTAGTATAAAGCACGCCGGAGTTTGCTGAAAAAGAAGATGGATAAGGAATTAAATTTTCCATAGATGCCGTACCTGTAAATCCACCGGCTATATCGTATTGATCTGCGAATTTTAAATTTGATTTATCTAGGGTAGTTTGAGCAAAAACAGTTCCAAGCCCAAGCGATAAATCTTTGTATAAATTCCTATCTAAAAAAATATGATACGCTAAATCAAGTGCAACAAAATTACTTTTCATAGCTCCATTCATCACTTGATCTGACATAATATGCCCACCTATTCCTAAATAGTTTTTTGTGTTCTCTGCAGGTTTAAATCTTGTGTCATAACCAATAACAATGGTTCTATATAAATTCTCTCCATCAATCATTTGATCTTTAATATTTCCTTGAAACCTACTTGAATACAATCCATTACCCACACCAGCCGGTCCAAAAAATTGATTGGATACAAATGGTTGAGACAAGACAATATCTTGCGCTTTACTTGTATTTTGAAGTAATAAAAAAGAGGTTAATATGATTAGATATTTATTCAATTGTATTATTTAATTAGCAGCGTACTTCCTTTTACTTTAAATATTTTATGATCCCATGTATTGTATTCTACTATCCAATAATAAGCATCCGCATCTGCGATACTACCATTAATCTTACCATCCCATCCTTCATTCATGTTCTTAGTTTCATAAATTAAATTACCTGCTCTATTAAATACTCTAAAGTAATTAATAGAAAGTATGGTAGAATTATGCATTACTTTAAGCACATCATTTAACCCATCATTATTCGGAGTGAATGCATTAGGTATAACCATTACTCTCTCGATAGTTAAAATTTCTAAATTAGCCGACAAATAACTGATATCATAGTTATCATTTATCGCTAAATCACCTTGCAATATTGGATAAAACCCAACAGTCTCTCCTGGCATTCTAGTCAATCCTCCTGTAAACAAATCACCCACTACAAGGGGTCTTGAAATTTGATAAGTAAATAAAGGATCCGATTGCGACATTCTTTTTTCTTTAGGATCAGCAGTAATCGTAATTGGCAATTTTCCTATAATGATGTCCGCATTATAAAATTCAATTCGGTAATTTGCCAAATTAATGGTGCCTGTATTTGGCAAGCCTGATTTTATAACTCCAATATAATTTCCAACGCCATCTTTTAAATCATTTCCACTTCCTGGACCCGATGGAGTATATAAAGTGATTGTATTAATTACTTCTCCATTTTGTAAACCAATTGCTTTAAAATTTGAAGTTGCAAAACTTGCAGGCAATGGTACATCTCCATAAATTCTATTAATTACATCAGGAATAATAATAATACTCGCTCTTGTGATTGTTAAATTATTCGGCACATATGTAATCGTATAATTTGAACCCAAACTAAGTGTGCCTAAATTAATTTGATATACCCCTGCATTTTCTCCAGGATCTCTTGTTAATAAACCTGTAAAGCTATCACCAGCCACTAATGGATCATTTACATACGTGAATGCTGGATCTGCATTTCCATAAATTTTAGTTTGTGGATCCGCAACCACTTTAATATTTTTAGTAGTAATAATGGAAGGCGCATTTCCTTGAATAGTGAAAGTATAATTGCTAGCCTCAGTTCCTGTTAATGAAAGTCCTGAAAAACTAACATAGGACGCTAAGGTAACAGCAAAACTATTATAGGTTCCAACAGCTGTACCCGCAATTGAAACTTTGTCTCCAGTGTAAGGCTTACCGTCTGTGGTGTTTCCAGTGTTTGGATTTTCAGCGGCTTGAAGTTGAGCCGTTCCATTTACAATCGAATTTGTATTTCCATCATATTCTTTTGAAGCAGGTACACTCAAACCAAACATGGTTAAATTTTTCGGTAAAATACTAGAAGCTACCGCAGCTTGAATTAAAAGAGAATAGTTTCCCGCATTCACTCCCGCCAAATTCAATCCACTAAAGATTACACTATTAGCAGTTACAACGTCTTTTGTATTAAATGTACCAATAGGCGTTCCAACTATAGAAACAAAATCATTTGTATAAGACTTTCCATCATTTACATTGCCTGCACCTGGTGCTTCACTCACTAATAAAGCAGGCGTGCCAGCAACTAAGGAGGAAGTTGTGCCATCATATGTTTTTGGAGCACTCACACTAAGCCCATTCATTCTAAGTATTTTAGGCGTAATGTTTCTTGCAATTAAAGTTGGCTGATCCAAAATATAATTGTCTTTGTCTGATCCACTAATAGTTGATGTAGAAGTGATGGCAATATTATTGGCAACATCTTTGGATACAAAATAACCTGATGGAACTAAAACAATATTATCATTGATATAAGGCGTTTTATCAGCACTTGTTCCAGTACCTGCATTGATTGCTGCAATAAAACTTCCCCCAGTTACACTTGCAGCTGTAGTACCATCATAAATTTTATTAACTGTAACAATATTTATTGCATTGATATGTTTAGGGGTTATAATTGAATTGGCATTAGACTGAATCGTAAATGAATAATTACTTGCATTGCTTCCTGCTAATGAAAGACCGCTAAAAGCAACACTAGATGCCAATGGCACTGTTTTATTATTGTAAGTACCAATAGGTGTTCCTGCTATTGAAACAACGTCCCCTGTATACGGCTTACCATCGTCAGTAGTTCCGGTATTTGGATTTTCAGCAGCTTGTAATTGTGCAATACCATTTACAACGCTCGTAGTTGTACCATCATACACTTTTGATGCAGGAACACTTAATCCTGACATGGTTAAGTTTTTCGGTAAAATAGTTGATGCCACTGCAGCTTGAATCACTAAAGAATAATTTCCTGCATTGGTTCCTGTTAAACTTAACCCACTAAAACTTACACTATTGGCAGTAGCAACATTTTTTGAATTATAAGTTCCAATGGGCGTTCCAATAATAGAAACAACATCATTTGTATAGGACTTACCATCATTCACTGTTCCAGTTCCTGGCGCTTCACTTACCAACAAAGCAGGCGTTCCTACAACAGATGAAGTTGTAGTGCCATCATAAATTTTTGGCGCAGTAACACTAAGCCCATTCATGAATAACGCTTTTTGCGTAATGTTTCTTGAGGTTAAAATAGGCTGATCTAAAATATAATTGTCCTTATCAGTTCCTGCAATACTTGATATAGAAGTGATTGCAATATTATTTCCAACATCCTTAGTCGCAAAATATCCAGCAGGGACAAGATTAATATTATCATTTATATAGGGCTTCGTATCACTACTTGATCCCGAACCTGGAGTAATTGCTGCCAGAAATCCTCCACCAGTAACTGGTGCAGCGATTGTTCCATCATAAATTTTATTTGCGGTTGTAACACCAATTGCAATAATATGTTTTGGTGTAATAGTTGCCGTTAAATTTAAAGTTTGGTCTAATGAATAATTAGGCGCTGCTGATCCGGACAAAGTACTTAATGAAGTGATTACTAAATTTGCACCAACATTTTTTGAAGAAAATTTAGCAAGTGGATTTAAATTAAGATTAATTCCATCTCCAGATACAACACCAGACAAACTTCCTGAGATCACCGTAGCATTATCTGTTGCATCATACACTTTATCCAACACTGAAAATCCAGTAATTGAAACAACCTTTTTGGAAATTGTCAAAGTACCTGCAACGAAAGTGATATTGTAATTTGTGGAAATTAATCCACTAGGAACAATGGAATAGGTTCCAGCATTAATTTTATTTTGCGATGTACCTCCATAGGTTAATGTTCCTCCTAATACCGCAATAGTCTCCCCATTCACAAAACCAGGACCACCCCCCGTAATAGGATCTGTAAATGATATTCCATTTCCTCCTGAATATACATTTCGATCATAGGTTTTTTGATAATCGTTCGCTGTAATAACCAAGCCTTTTTGTGAAATTACAATGGTTTCATTTACTCTATTATTATTCACGCAACCAGTTGTATTATTTTTCGCCTGTGCCCAATAGGAAGTATTAATTACATTGGTATGAGCAGGAGTTGGATTGATGGCTACTCCACCAGAAGACGCTCCATACCATTCAATCACATCATTACCTACCGGCGCAGCGGCAGGAGTAGCAATCACTTGATGTGAGACGCCATCATAAACAACATTTACAGGTGTAACAGTTGGCAATAAAGGAATTGCATAAACGGTTACATTAAATGGAGTACTACTATTTGAATAACAACCTACATGATCTAAGATATTATAAGTGATATTCCCGTTACCTGGACTAGCACCACCAATTGTTACAGTTGATGTATTGGTAGTAGCGTTACCACTTGCAATAGTTGGATAAGTCCAATTATACGTATAAGGTGTTGCCCCTCCATTATCACCTACTGTATTTAATTGCAAGGACGAACCAACACATACTGAATTAGAGGTACTTGAAATGGTTCCAACATTTGGAATTGTATTTACTGTTAAAACTGTTGATGTTTGAACAGCACTTATACAACCCGTATTAATATTTTTAATACTTAAACTATAGGTTCCTGCTACGCTACTTGTAAAACTAGGAGCGCTCCCCGGTGCGGTTGCACTTACCGGAACAGTCCAAGTATATTCGTAGTCGGTTAATTGACCAACGACTGGCACTGAAGTAAATGTTGCAATTGAACTACTACAAATAATATTATCATTCGCTTGAAGTCCTGAATTTTCAGAAACCACAATGGAACTAATAGGCAATGGATTGACAGTGATACTTACTGTAAAAGTATCTCCAGCTTGAGGATTGGCGTATGGTATTACAGAATAAGAAACTACAATTGGATAATTAGTAATGTTCGTTAAGGTTCCACTAATTGTGCCAACAGCTGTTCCGGTAGCAGTGCCAGTTATGCCTGCAACTACTGGTGCATTCCATGAATAAGTTGTACCACCTGGAATTACATCTCCACCTACTCCATCAGTAAGTACTACTGGAGGAAAACTTTGACCACTACAAATGGCTGTTAATGTTTTGGAACCAATGATTGGTTTAGGATAAACTGTAACAGTAAATGTAAAATTATTTCCGACACAGTTTAAATAAGTAGGCGAAATGGTATAAACAGCATTTAACGCAGCACCGGTTGGATTGGTTAATGTCCCAGTTAATGAAGTAGGTGATGGTACTCCTGATGCAGCTCCACCGGTTATTCCGGTTTGCACTGAAGGACTTGCCCAATAATAAGTAGTTCCAATTGGAACAATACTTCCATTAATTGGAAAATTAAAAGTGGAACCACTACCTGTTTGCGTTGAACCAATATTTGCAATAATTGGAACAGGATTAACGGTAACAAAAACATTAAAATAACTACCACTACAAGCACCTGCTGTAGGCCTTACTGAATATGCAATATTTGAAATAGTTGCATTGGTGGTATTAGATAATGTTCCAGAAATTAAAGATGCATTTACACCAGCTTGAAAACCATTGATGCCAAGAACTCCTGGAGCACTCCAAGAATAAGTCGTTCCAACTGGAATAAGATTTGCACCGTTGGTAAGTGGAACTGAAAAAGTTGAATTACTACAAATAGTTGCATACTGATCTGCAACAATATTTGGAGTTGGATTTACATTAATTGTTTCCGTAAAAGTGGAACCAGCACATCCATCATTATAAGTACTCACCACATAAGTTGCAGAAAGTGTTCCATTGGTACTATTGGTTAATAGTCCACTAATACTTGTTGGTGAACCTGCACCAGATGCTGCACCACCAGTTAACCCAGTAGGTAAACTTGGCGTAGACCAAGAATAGGTTATACCAACTGGAACAATATTTCCACTACCATTTGTTGGAGTTACAACAAATGAAGCACCACTACATGCAGGATCTAAACGATTAGCAATGTAAGGCTTTGGCGTTACCGATAAAGTCAAAATGAAAGGAGCACTTGTACATGCCCCTAATGTAGCTGTTATCGAATAGTTGGCTGCAATAACTGAAATAGTATTGTTTACAAGGAGTGCATTCACATTAGTCTGAGAGGTACCAGGTGCCATTCCCGTTAAATCACCAGGATTGGTAGCATTTGTAGTTGGCATTCCCCAATTAAATCTTGCCCCGGAAGTATTTAATCCACTTGGTATTTTTGCATATTGAATTCCACTACATACGGCATCAGGATAACTTGAAATAATTGGAGTTGGGTTAACAGTTACAAAATCACTTTTAGTGGTAATACAATTATTATTATCTGTTACTGTATATGAAATAAGCGCTAAGCCTTGACTAATTCCTGAGACTATCCCAGATTGATTAACAGTCGCAACTGTTAAATCATCACTACTCCAAACACCATTAGGGGTAGTATTAGATGCTGTTGTAGTAGAATTTTGACAAATTGTATTTTGACCAAGACTAACAGCACTAACTGTGGGGTTTGGATTAACAGTTAATGTTATGATTTCATTGGAGAACGTATAGGAACTTAAAGGGACACCTGATGTTTGATAATCAGTTGTATAAAAGACTCTTAATTTTGTATCAACAGGAAATGCAGGATAACTTAAAACAGTAACACCTGCATAAGTTATATTTGGATCCGTGGTTGTTGATGTCCAAGTAGCTCCACCATCAGTTGATTTATATATGTAATATTTTAAATTTACCCTAGGTGTAAATTTTAAAGTAAAGGGACTGTTAATAC
>DAIUEC010000025.1:0-26619 GCA_036845345.1 Sediminibacterium sp. | reverse complement strand
CTTTAAATGGGTCAACTTTATTTAGTAATGATAATGAGAGAAAATTAATTCGAAGTATTCGAATAGCAGAAAAAGGGCAACTAAACATTGGTAAATCACTCCTAAAAGATATTTATTCTGACTACCAGATATTTAATCTTGGTAAAAAGCAAGTACATGAAATTTCTAATTTTAAAAATTTAAAAAACGACTCATCATTTGCATACCAATTTTTTTATAACTCAAAAGGAGAAAAAGAAGTACTCATTATTTTAGAGAGTTGGGGGTTATTGAAAAATAAACAATTAAGGGAGGAGCAAATAGCACCATTTTTCACATTAGACAGTAATAGATATCAAATAAAATTTGATTCAAGTTACTTTGACGGAGCAACTGTGCAGGCCGAAAGTAGAGAATTATTAAATAAGGAGGGAGAAGCTTATTTTTCGGTAATTAATCAAAATAAATGTGATATTAAAGGGCTGATACAAAAAAAGAATGAAGACCAATATATAACTATGGCTGTACAATCTTTTCCAGGTAGTTATAGTTTAGGGACTAAATTCAATAACCTCATTGGATTTCAAAAATTTAAAGAGTACACTTATTTTCATGATACTTTAGGAATGAGAAATAATCAAAACAATCATTACACTTCAGTTAATGATGAACAAGTATTTTCTTATGTATTTAAAAATTTATCAAATAAGCAAAAATCATTTACATATTGCTTAACAATTAACACGCATTTACCATTCTCATTAAGCAGAAGAGAAACAGCAGATCCTAACTTTTTGACTTTCCAACAAAAGTATACTTCCCATTTCCCAAGCGAGCAAACATTAGAAAGATATTATCGAATGAAACAAGAATTAAATTCCTTGGCACAGCTAATAAAAAATAGTAAGGCGGATAGGATTTTAATCATTGGGGACCATGCTCCTCCTTTCATATTTAAAGAAGAAAGAAAACTTTATTTACCTAACTTAGTTCCAGCACTATTTATAGAAAAGAAGTAAGTATATTTGGGATATTATATGTTCCTAATTCCACTTACATACATTATTGCCTTTTTAAAAAGTATAAAGGAATTTAGCAAAGGGCATGCACAAGGCATTTTAGTATTTATTTGTGTTGGATTACCAATTTACATTCAAAGTTTGTCTATCACTTATATGTATGGGATTGACAAAGCAATTGGTCCAATGCAATTTGGAAAAGAACTGGTTGTTCTTATTGCATTAGGTTTAATATTATTTCAAATAAAAAAGTTTCCAAAGTTTAAGACAATAGACTGGATGATTGTTTGTTTTTTAATTTACAGTTTTATCTACGTTATTTTACCATTAGGATCTTATGATTTCATCACAAGATTATTAGCATTTAAAAGTTTATCTTTTTTTTGTATTTTATACTTTGTAGGAAGATTTATTAATACTAAATACATATTATTTACAAAAGTTTTTAAAACAATAGGCATTGTTACTATCATTGCTGCAATTGTGGCTGTCTATGAATACATAAGTAATCAACATCTACATTCACAAACTGGATATATGGATTTTTTGATTCATTATTTTGATGACGAATCCACTGGCAATTATGGACTTACTTGGTCATTTGAAACAGAGACTGGCTTAAAAAGATTTGGGAGTATTTTTGGAAACCCCTTAGAATTGGGTGCAAGCATACTATTAAGTTTATCACTAGTCCTTTCGTTTTATACTAATGAAAATAATAAATTAAGGCTAACTAAATTTGGAAGTTTATTCTTTGTTGCTAGTTTAATATGTGTTTTTTTAGCTTTATCAAGAGCCTCTTTTATTGGATATGTAATAATGATAATTACATATGCTTTTGTAGTAAAAAATAGATTGCTTATTAGATTACTTTATCTAACATTAAGCTTATCTGTTATGTATTTCATTTATTTTATTACACAAAGAGACATTTACAATTTTGTAGTAGAATCTATCACATTTTCAAATGCCTCTAGTTTAGGCCATCTATTGGAATGGGTGGATGGATTTGAAGCAATGATGGCAAAACCATTAGGATTAGGATTGGGAGAGTCGGGAAGAATGTCCATGTTTTCGAAAGAAAATACAGGAGGAGAAAACCAGTTTATCATTACTGGCGTACAGGTTGGAATACCTATGTTAATTTTGTACCTGTGTATCCATATAAGCATTATAGTAGCTGCTTATAAAAATAGAAATTCTAAATTTGGGAAATTGAAACGTATTGCAATGGGTTTGTTTTTATTTAAGATTGGAATCTTAATTCCCATGTTTACGTCTAACACGGAGTCATTTATTTACATTAGTTATCTCACGTGGTTCCTTAGCGGATTGATTATTAATTTAATAAGTACACAGGAAGAAATTCGCATGCAAAATGCTGTTTAAAAAACTATATTACTAGGATAATAAATAAAAAACCAAAGGGAGCGAAAAATCCAATCATCAACCCTTCATACCATTTTATTTCATCGTTTTCTAAAGGAAGGATTGGTTTATCCGTAATTTGAATAGTAGGAGTTTCTTGCACCAAGGCAGTTTTTGAAATTTCTAAATTTTTAATAAGCTCTCCATAAACGGTAGATAAAACCATTTTATCACGCTGAGAAATTTCTGCACTACCTTGTGCATTAATATCTGCAGGGTTTAAGTTTAACATTAATCGCATATCATTCACTGCCGAATAGGTGCGATTATTTAATAATTTACCAATACTATCAGTGCGATGTTCTAACCTTGCTACATTATTTTTAAGGCGACTTGTTTTATTGTTTACATAAAAGTCTGTAGCGATTTTAATAATTCGCTCCGTTATATACATGCTCAATAATTCATCATTGGTAGAAGTACTTACTTTAAAGAATCCTAATTTTTTATCAGGCTTGGCTACACTAAATTCTTTTTTATAAATACGTTTAATAATTACGGATAATAAACTATCCTTTAAGCGAGGTGCTAGTTTAGGATCGGCAAAATGGACTTGAACACCCACCTTTTCATTACTAGCCCATTTTTCACGTAAATGATTTACATCAGCATATCTATCAGCTAACAAATAAGTACTATCTTTTTGAAAAGGAGTAAGTAAACATTGTTGCATCATTGATTTACTCTTAAGCAACTCTAACATATTGTCTCCAGAAATAACTGAATTACCAGCGCCCGCCATACTAGAAACATCAATACCAATTTGACTTCCTAATGAAGATAACAACCCGCCTCCTGCTTTATTTTCTTCTACTAAAAAAGTAACCTCGGCATTATACTTTGTGTGTTTGATTAAACTATATGATAATCCTAATAAAGCACCAACGCAGCCAACCAATAATAATGATTTTAAATGCTTAATGAAAGTGGTTTTCAGTTTAGCAATTACATCATTGATTAATTGTAATAAAGAAAAATTATTTGTAGAATCTTGCATAATAGGTGTTGTATACTTTATTAAGAAACTATTTTTTAAGTATTGCTGCTAATGTAACTAAGCCAGAAACAATAGTGGTAATGGCTCCAAATTGGGCAACAGAAAAAGCACTTTCTTTTTCTGGCACATCTGGAACTATAATTTTACTTCCTGGTTTAATGGTTGGATAAAATCTTAAAAATAAGAATCTTGTACTTTTACGATTAATACCATTGCCATATTGAACGTAGGCTTTTGCTAAGGAAGCATGATTTTTAACACCTCCTGATGCGGAGATATAATATTTAAAACTACTTGACTCGTAACGAATTAATTGAGGATTGTAAACTCCACCTGAAATTTGAACAAATGGGTCGTTTCTTGAAATAAACAAACTGTCCCCTGGCAACATTAATAAAGACATATCTTTTTCGGCATCTCTATCTAAATTCACACCAATTCTTGTTCCATTTCGAAATACTTGTAAATCCTGTAATGATCCATATTGTGTCAAGCCTCCCGCTCTAGTTATGATGTCTTTAATGGTTTCATCACGACGAGATAATGTAAAATTGCCTGGGAATAATACTTCGCCGCGTACTTTCACATCACCTATGAATTTATTATTCAATAAGCGTGGAACATATAAATAATCCTGAGGTGCTAATTCATATTTAGCATCAGCGTTGGATAAGGAACTATCAATATTTAGTTTTGTTAATTCTACTAATTTATTGGTCATTATATCCGAACGATCTTTTTGTAAACGAGAAAGTTCAATTCTGTGATAAGCAGCATCATTGACAAAACCACCACTCAATGCTACTAAATCTTCAACAGTCATTCCTTTGCGATACATAATTTTACCAGGATTACGCACATTACCGTCAATAGTAACATATTGGATATCCTCTAATTCTTGTTTTGCAAATATTTGAATGGAATCTTCAGATTGTAATGGTAAATCAAATTGAGCATCAGTTGTTAATTTATTTAAATCAACCGAAACCATTGTTCTTTCTTTGTTAGCAGTAACTCTTTTTAAAACTGCTCTCGATAAAAATGCATCTGCTCTTAAACCATCCGCCTTTTTCAATAAAGATTTTAAACTTAATTGTGGCGTAAATCCATATTGACCGGGACGAACCACAGCACCAGTAATGGTTACTTTATTTTCAAAATTAGGTTCCATTTTATCTGCGTAAATAGAATCGCCTTGTTGAGGAATATAATTTGAAAAACTACTAGCATCAATATCTTTGAATAATTTTTCACGACCATTTTGTTGAACAATTTTTAAACGATCGGTAAATGCGAATTCATTAAATCCACCCGCAAAAGTTAAAGCTTGTTTTAAATTATCAGTTGGCAATAATTCATAAATCATAGGTCTTTTCACTTGGCCTCCTAATTCAACACGTTTTAAATAAGGTGTAAAAACTATTACATCCTGATCTTGTAAACGAATATTTTGTGGCATTAAACCATTTTGTAAAAAAGTATACAAATCAATGGTAGTAAGCACTTTATTATCACGCACCAATTGGATATTTCTTAAACTTCCTTTTTCAGTAGGGCCACCTGTTAAATAAATTACATTAAAAACATTAGCCAAAGCAGATACTTGGTAACCACCTGGTCTTTCTACCTCACCAACAACCGTTACACGAATACTACGAACATTTCCAAGACTAATGCTCAATTTAGTTTTACCTGAACTTAATGCAGGATAAGACTTTTGCATTCTTGAACTAATTCTTTGTTTAGCTTGTTCAATGGTTAACCCATTCACATTTATCAAGCCCACATACTCTACTTTAATATTTCCATCTTTATTAACACGCGCATCAATCTCAGTTTCATTCATGCCATATAAAGAGATATTCAACATATCACCCGTTCCTAAAATATAGTTTTGTGGCGTTGCTACATTTAAATTAGGTTGAAAATCAGAATTTGGATTACTGAAAAAGTCATATCCATAATATTTTGAAGCAGGATGAATATTAGGTACTTCATTTACCCAACTAGAATCGTGCAAAAACATCGAAGTGTCTTTGATCATTGCCTTAGCGCCAAACTTAGATTTTTGCAAGTCCTGTAAACCCAATAAACGCTTTTTAAAAGTACCCACTTCGTTAGGGTTAAGTCCTTTTTGAATCATCATCTTCATGGCTTCTGATTCGGACATACCTTTTGAGCTAAACTGTTGCCAAATTTGCATCATTTGCTGATCCGAAAGTTGACTGGTTTTTATATTCTTAAGTTCCTGCGCCTGTAAATGGGTAGTACAAGCAAAAATTGCAAGCGAGATCAACGTAATAGCTCTATAGAAAAATCTATTCATTTTTATAATCTTATATATGTAAAAGTACTAAAATTTATTCCAGTAAATACCTATACTTGCCTCAGGGATAGTCCTTGACTTTGCTTGTGTAGGCTGTAGATAGGTGTTGGCACTAGTGAATTTAAAATTCACATTGTTCCAAAAAGCATAATTGGCTTCTATGCCCAATTTAGTGCTTTGGTATTGAGGGTCAAATCCAAATTTAGGTTGAGGCTGTGCAAAGTATTGTTGTTCAACGGTTCCAGCACCTCCTTTTTTTAACATCATCACATAACCTGTTAAAAATACATGTGGTTTAGGATGGTATTGTGCACTCATATAAATTCTATCGGCATTGTTACCCATCCAGTCCCCTAAACTAAAATTGTCATTGGTATAGTTTTGAGAACTAATGAAATTACGATACACAAATGGGTTAATACGCGTGTACTCGGCATTTAAAGTCATATTTGGAATGAATACATCAGCAATACTAATGCCTGTTTGCGCCCCCAGTTGATTTCGAGAGTTGGAGGCATTGAACATAGTTCCAATTCTTATTTCATCAATAAATAATTGACCATAAAAATGAGTATGTGGAATTTGATTGCGACTACTAAAACCCATAAATATTTGTCCATTTGAGCCAGTTAAAATATTGTCGCCAAATTTTTGATTATCAAAGGCCTTAAAAAAAGTAACAGGAAGCATGTATGCTAGCTCCAGTTGATCACTATACACTATAGATTCACCCACATTTAATTGTAAGCCTTTCATTGCGGTTACTTCAATGGAATGTATTGCATAAAATTTAGGAATAAATTTTTCACGAAGACCACCATATACGGTATTGCCTGTTTTATACGAGGCATTTGAATCTACTACACCACTTTGCAACCAGGCATGCATATAATTAAACTTTAACCATTTGGTAGGAGCATAATTAAACGCATAAAATGGATAAGCAGGTGCTTTGTCAGAAAGTACTAGATTACCTGATTTACCGTATCCAAAAATGTTTTGATCCTGACCAACCATTATATTTCCTTTATTAAATCGATAGCTTATAGTAGCATTCATTTGGCTATAATTAAATAAATGTGGATCCGTGCTTTGTTTGCGAACAACTCCTGGCAAATCATTGTTTTGACGCACCGAATCAAAACGTCCTCTTTCGTTAACATCCTGATAGCTCATTTGAAAACCTAAATGCTTTCCTGCATAGCCAATAAACTGAATCCCTAATGCTTGTGCACTAATGGAGTTGCCATTTACATTTTGTTCAGTCAACTGCACCATTGGATCAAGGATGAAACCAAAATCTTTATCCTTGTATAAAAAAAGATGTTGCTCATCCAATGGACTTTTAAAAAAGTGATTAAAGGAAGGCTTCACTTTATCATTTGGCATAAAAGTGCTGTCTTCTAATTTAAAATCATTCAAATAAAATTGTAAGTCTTTTTTTTCAATCGGATTTAAATCACTGTTAATGGTTAAATCTTGTAATAAACTAAAAATGTGTTTACGATCAACTGGCTTAATTAAATCATTATAGTCAATAAATCCTTTTTGAGCCATCAATTGTAAAAACTGATCTAATTGTTGTTGATGTGAAACTGTTTGAGCAGTTGCATTAAAAAAATTAAGTAGAAAAAATAGAACAATGCAAAAAACAAAACTGGAATGTAATAATTTCTTTTTCATTAGTAAGCGCCTTTATCGCGCAACATTTTTATGATGGTTTGTAGAATAATTTGCATGTCCAATGTAAACGACCATCTATGAATATAATATAAATCAAAGTTCACACGTTGTTCCATTTCCTCATGTGTACGCACTTCACCACGACATCCATTAATTTGCGCCCAACCCGTAATACCAGGCTTAACCATATGTCTTTTTAAATAATTGGCAACACTGTTCATAGATTCCAAATTCATAGGTGTTGGATGTGGACGAGGACCCACAACAGACATTTCACCATTTAACACATTCCAAAATTGTGGTAATTCATCCAGGCTATATTTACGAAGAATTCTACCCAATTTTGTAACACGAGGGTCATTACGTGATGTTTGTTCAAAGTCTTCGTTGTTATTTCCTTTGTAACCAATTGCAAACTGCATGGTTCTAAATTTAAAACACATAATTGGGGTATTATTTACACCCCAACGCTCTTGTTTATAAAATATAGGGCCCTTTGAATCTAATTTAATCAGAATGGCAATAATGGGGAATAACCACCAACCAATGATGATAAAAAATAAACTTGCAAATATTTTGTCAAAAATGTTTTTGAATATTTTATTCTCCCATTTATCTAAAGGAAGTTCGTTTAAATTAATAACAGACAAAACGCCCAGGTTATCCATTTCTTCGGCCTTAGTAGTTAGATCAAAAAGTGCAGGCATAATGCGCACTTTAATATTTAATTGATCACAAATATCAACACAAAAACGAATAGACTCGGCATCTTTACTAGGCAAGGCGATAATAACTTCATCCACATGCTGTGTAGTTAGTTGTTGATATAAATCATTTAGGGTTCCTAAATAATTCATATCGCTATTGATAATGGTGTCATCTGAATTAATTATATCTAACTCAATAGGTGTTTCATTAATAAAGCCTAAACATTTATAACCATAATAAACATGCTCTTTAAGTGTTTTATAAAACTCAATGGATGACTTATTGTAACCAACAATAATAATAGAATCGTATAGAGCACCTTCGTAAAAGGCAGAGTGTTGTTTTTTACGGATATAATATTTAAAAATGGTAGACAGCGAAAAATGAATACCAACAAAAACACTAAAGCTAAAAAGATTAGCGTAATCAGATTTTGTTAAAAATAAAAAAGCGCTTAAAAATATTACAAATAAAAAGCTCGCGTAAAAGTTAAAAAGTAATTCTTCGGGGAATTTTTTATAAATACGATTTCGATATAATCTACATTGATGTGCAGCTAAAAACCAAAAACCTACAATTAAAGTTGTAAATAATAAATCGGTAAATGATTTAGGAAAAATAAAAGCTTGGTGTTTTATATAAATAGCAGCAAACAATGAAATGAGCAAACTAATTGCATCAATTCCAATTTGATTCTTTTTATAAAAACGGTTATTCCAACGCATGAAGCCTATAATTTTTTTGCCAAAGCTTTAAGATGATAAAGGTATAAATTGGACACCGATTCCCAAGTATATTTTTCGTTAATTCCTTTGTGAATTTCGGCCCTTCTTAATTGCAACTTAATTTCATTGTGGTCGGCCCAATTAAACCAGTCACAAACCGAGGAAGCTGACTTCTGAAAATAATAGCCAAAGGTATCAGATTGCAATACTTCCCTACTAAACACCGTATCCAATGCTGCAATGGCACAACCATTGGCCATGGCTTTTAACAATGTTGGATTGGTACCACCAAATTCATGTCCATGCAAATAAGCAAAACAATATTTATATAAACTCGCTAAAATATCGGGGTTGCGAACATACCCTGTAAATATTAATCGAGGATCACTATACGCTCTAATTTTATTAGCATAGGCATCCGCGTAAGGCACGTCTCCTACAATCACTAATTTTTTATTGCTTCCAGAATTGATAAAACCTTCAATAATAATATCTGCATTATTATCCGGAATCATGCGTCCTACAATTAAATAATAATTATGTGGAGTTAGCTGCCAGTCTGCTAATAAATTTTCGTTCGCGCCAACACTTGACTCTGCACCATAAGTAATTACTTCACTCTTTGCGCCAAACTCTTTTAGATAAATTGCCTGCATGGCATCGGCATCTGTAATTAATAGATCATTAAAACGAACACTCATTTTTGCTGCCCACTTAAAATATTTAGCACCAAAGCCTTTCCATTTTGGACGTAACCATTCTAAACCATCTACATTCATCATAGTTGGTTTGCCAAATAAGCGCGTTATGATTCCAAAAGGCCCATTGCTTACATTTAAAACCAATACTACCTCATTTTTTGAAAAAACTACATGCCAAAAAGACAAAAATGAATGAAGTGGCTGTGCTAATATTTTAGAGGCCACTGATGGTATATAAACCAACTTTACTCCATTGAACATTTTTGGTTTTTCTTTAAACAAATAAGCATGACAGTACACCGTTAATTCAACATTTTGACTAGGCCATCTTTCTGCTAAAGCTTTTACCAATGTTTCATATCCACTGTACACAAATGGATAACCACGTGATCCAATAATTGCCACGCGAAGTGGTTTATCATGGGTAGATGGAGATGTGTTGGTGGAATTAGTCATTTTCAAAAACAGCAATCATATTTTTTTCAAAAGCGGATGCACTAAAATAAGTATCCACTCTTTTTTTACCAGCAGATCCTAATGACTTTAAAACAGAAGGAGCTACTATTTTTTCAATTTTATCAACAGCTAATGAAACATTATCCAAAGGAATAAAAATACCTGTTTCGTTTTCCATCACCATTTCTAATGCACCACCTTGAGCAGTGGCTACAACTGGTATGGAATATTGCATGGCTTCTAATACAACGGTGGGCAAAGGATCAGGTTGTTGTGAAGGAAGTATTAATAAATCAATAGTCTTATAAAATAAATCCATTTCTTTCACTAAACCAATATAAAAAATTCGTTCACTTAACTGATATTGTTGAATCAATTGCTCCATTTCGGATTGCAAATGTTCATAACCTGGAAAAGGATCACCAGCGATTATAAAATACAAAGGGCTTGTGCTGTAATTATTAGCAGTTGATTCATTGCGCGCTGCACGACTTAACAACTCACGCGCAATTTCGATAAAATAAGATTGGCCTTTCCAAAAATGAATTCTAGCAGCCATTCCAATGACCAAAGCATTATCAGGCAGACCAATACTTTGTTTAAAATTTTTAAAATCTGTGTTTGGAATTGTTTCGTAAGTAGGGACTGGTAAAATACCATTGTATACTTGAAACATTTTAGGTTTTAAGTCCCGATTTAAATTATCAGATTTACTAGTTGGTAAAGCGTCCTGCCAATTGGCTTCTACTGCTTTTGAAACTACTATTATTTTATCAGCCCATTTGCGCAAACAATACGCTAAAAAACGATGCATAAAAACAGGACGTTCAATAATTTCATGCAAATGCCAAATATGTTTGATATTTTTTTTATGGGCAAGGTATCCACCAATTAATACAGCAGCCGTATTGGAATAGATTGTATCAATTTGATGTTTTGTAATAATGTATTCTAATTGAGGAATAGCGTCTTTCCACTTTTTATATCGATTCCATATTCCTTTTACGTTAAAATATTTTCGGCGAATGATGGCCAAATTAATTATATGCACATCTACTCCCAAACTATTTAATTCATTCACCAAGTTTCCATTATTAGATAAAACAACAACTGGTAAATGTCCACGTTGTTTTAAAATGCGAACAGTTTGTAAAAATATTTTACTAGCTCCGTAATTATCCGAGGAGCTATGTAATAATAATATGCGCATTAAATAATTAGGCTCTTGATTTAATCAATTTAGCGGGAACGCCCCCTACCACTGAATAGGGTGGAACAGATTCAGTAACAACAGCACCAGCAGCAATCACCGATCCTTTACCAATCGTAACACCAGCAGTAATTACTGCATTGGAAGCGATCCAACAATCATCTTCGATAATAACATCCAATTTTTGAACACCCTGTTCTTTAATAGTCAAATTCGGATTATCAAAAATATGATTCTCGGCATAAATACTCACTCTTGGTCCAAGCATTACATTATTACCAATCGTAATTTTACCAGAACAACCAATGTAATTATAGGGACCAATATTGGAATGATTGCCCATTAACAAACCTTCACCAATCGGACCACCGTAAATATTAGAAGGACGAATAATTGCGTATTTACCAATACTCACTCTATCCCCCAACTTAATTCCTTGTTTTGTTAGGCAATTTATTTCAACACCATCTTCAATAATGGTATCTCTACCCACAAATAAATTTTTGGGATATCGAATAGCAACATTTTTTCCAATCAATACTTTTCCCTTTGCAGCACCAAAAAAATTACGCTTTATCAATCCTCTTATAAAAAAGAAAAACAAATAAAAATAGGTAAGTAATTTATTTTGTGTAGACCAATTTTCAGAAAATCTTTTTGTAGTGGTATGCATTGACTAAAAAATAAATATTGTCTAAATTATAAAGCTAATAATGAAGTACTAATTTCAGTAGCTGCTTTTGTCCAAGAAAATTTATTGAACTGCAGTTTTCCTTTTTGAATTAATACTTGTCTCAAATTTGTATCTGAAATGAGTTGTTGCATACAGGATGCAAGTTCATTTATATTAAGTGGGTCAAAGTATAATGCAGCATCCTCTGCTACTTCGGGTAGTGCCGAATTATTTGCACAAATTAAAGGAAGCCCAGCATTAAACGCTTCTAATACCGGCAAGCCAAAGCCTTCGTTTAAGGAAGGAAAAATATAAGCAAAAGCAGATTGATAAATACTTGATAAATTTTCAGCATCTAAATATCCCAAACGAATAATAGCATTTTCTATTTGTAATCTTTTGATAGTTTCTTGAATAGCAAGTTCATCATTTAATTTGGATTTTACTGGAGTATTACCCACCAACACTAATTTAAAAGCTGGATTGTTTTTTAACACAACCGAAAACGCCTCCAAAAGTGTTGTAATATTTTTTCTTTTCTCCAATACGCCAACATGTAAAAAATAGGGTTGTCCAACTAAGGAAGGCGCTATTTGTGCTAATTGAATTTCGGGTTGCGAAAGTAATGGAAGCGTTTTAGCTGCCTCGTGTACAACTTTTATTTTAGAAGGATCAAAATTTTCAAAATGAAGGATTCGATTTTTTGCATATTGGGTAGGTACAATAAGCAGGTCTGCTTTTTTAGCTGCGGGCACTCCTATTAAATGAAATAGTTGTAACCATAAACTGTTATAATGTTCGGGGCTTTCCCAAAAAAAGGCATCATGTAAAACTGCAATGGTCTTTAATGGATGTCCATTCCATTTTTTAAAATAGGGAACAAAAAAGTCAGTACATAAAAGATGGGTGCAATTATTTTTAATGGCTAAGCGAGGTAATTGAAATTGTTTCCACCCAAAAAAACGAAGGTGTTCAATAATTTTAAATAATTTATTATTGCCTTTATATACATTTTTTTGAGTATCAAGTAAAACTATTTCAATTGAAGAAATATTTTTAAAAGCATTTGAAAGTTCGGATAAATAAGTTTTGGCACCTGTTTGGGCAATTCGTAAATCCCGAATGTCAATCCCTAATTTCATTAAAACGTGATTCCTAATTTAAATAAGAAACTATCTATATCATTTGGATTACTTAATCCTAAACCTGTAGCATTGGCAGGTTGCGTATATTCATAATTAAATGAACGTTTATATGCAATTGTACCAGATATAATAAATTCCTTGTAAGGGATATCAGCCATCAATCGAATCCCATAATCTACCCATTTGGTTAAACTAGGATTTGTATAGGCCAAGGCTTCTTCAAAATAAACTGCATCATGCGTAACTCTATTCAACTGAAAAGCATATCTCTTTAATCCATCAAATTTACTGATACGAATTGTTTCTCCATTGCCACCCAATCCTAAAGTAGCCCCCATAATTTGTCCTTCATTGGTATATCCCTGGATAGCTCTACTATGCACATACCAACTACCTGCACTAATCAAAGGCCAGGATGGAGGTTGTTGCATTCTTGTATATTCTGAAATAAATTGCCAATACTTAGTTTTATTGGCGTTCACATTAAATAATTTTTGAAAACCTAAAGTGTAAGCACGTGAATGATCTAACCTTTGAATGGCATCTCTTAAATTAAAATAAGCATCGTTACGTCCCCATTCCATATAAAATTCTGCATTAGCTTGAGGCATTATATAACGCATGAAAAAATCACCATATTGATCACGATCTTGTTCAATATCATAATTGGTATCATTAGCACGAGCCACATTATTGACTAAAGGAAAATATTGATGATTAAATAAAAGAACTTTTTCGGGTTCTTGAATAATTCTTACTACACCCACACTTAATCCTTTTATAAATTTAGGTGAATACACCAACATGCCTCCGTTATAATACCTTCTTCCTGGTGCAGTTGCAGAACTTACTTCGGCCAAGTTTTGATATTTAGCATCCATTGGATCCAAATAAGCACCAATAAATTGCCATTCAAAATTACCGATCCATGTTTTTAAAGGACGGGTGCTATTAAAAGTAGCATGCACAAAACCAGGTGCATGAGCACTCATAATTAATGGATTAAACATGGAAGGACCCCATGTTAAATTTTCTGAACTCAATCCAACCGATGCAGGCCCAATATTTAATCTTACACTCGAATTGCCCCAATACAATTTTTGAAAACTAGGCGTGCCTGTAATATTGGTGTAATCTTTGTTTTGCGCACTCACAAATTGAGGTTGTACTTGAATTGTCAAAGGTCCTAATTTCGCATATACACCTGCACTAGCCATATATTGATAACCACTACTTGCTAACATGGGGCCATCTAATTCCTGAAAAGGAACATTGGTAGCGTATTGTTGATTGAACTGAATTGGTAATAAATCAAATTTGATTGCCGATTTATCTTCCTTAGCAAAAAATGATTTAGAAAATTTTAATGGGTACGAACCTTTCTGCATTTGAATAGGTTGTACCATAAAGCTTAAAGTTGAATCAACCAATGGTTTGCCCATGGTATCTTTCAATGCCAATAGTTGCAAACGACGCGCTTGATCGTTTCTAAAATCTTGATCAAGTGAAATAGTTTGAGCCACTGTTTTATTAATACCGCCTAATAAAAAAGTGCACAAAGCAATACAATAAAAAGAAAGCTTAGTAAATGACAATGATTTCATTATTTGTTTTTCCAAAAACCATAAATACCTTTTTCTAGTTCATAGGTATCCCAAGATTTTTGAGGACGATTGGGTTGTTGTTTAGCCCAATTCCACATATCAGTTAATCCCTGTTCTAATGTGGTTTTATCTTCGTAGTCTAATAAGGTAACACTTAATTTATGGGAAGGTAATGCGTCTTTTACTTCATGACGTGCTTGCTCATGTTTTATTTCCCCTTTTCCAATTACTGTTTTTAAAGTTTCAGCAGCATCTTTAATGCTCCAATATTTCCAGCTACCAATATTAATGATTCTGTTTTTTGCACGGCTATCATTACCTGCTTTCCATAATGGTAATAAGCAATCATCGATACATGAAAAAGCACGTTGTTGTGATCCATCACCAAAAATGGTGAATGGTAAATTATTAATATGTTGATACATCCAGATGCCTAATACATTTCTATAGCGATCCCAAATATTTTGATTGCGACCATAAACATTGTGCGGACGTATAATGCAATATTCTAAACCATGTTGTTCTGCTGCAATTTGAATATCCATTTCGCATGCATATTTTGCTACACCATAGGGGTCAATAGGATTAGGTTGATCGGTTTCAGTAAATGGAGGTTTACCATGACCATACACTGCCATGCTTGAAGTAAATACCAAACGACCAATATTGTGTTCGATACATGCATTCACCACATTGGCTGTTGCAATTAAATTGCTATTGTAATTGTATTTGCGAATAAATGGACTCAAACCCTCAGCAGCATAAGCAGCAAAATGATACACAATTGTAACATCCTCAAATAAAGGAGCAATATTGTCTTTGCTTAAATCCAATTGATGAAATTGAACCTTGCTTGGCACATAGTCCTTATAACCTCCCGATAAATCATCTATTCCAATAATCGTATATTCAGGATGATTGGCAATAATCCATTCTGCCATTCTTGATCCCAATAAACCTGCAACCCCTGTTATAATAATTTTACTCATAATTGTTTTTTATGCAACATTGGTGGTTAGTCCCTCCCAAATGCCTTTATTCCATGCTTTCCACTTTTGCCATCGAGCCCTAAAAATAAAATAGAATCCTATGGTAAAAAAATAAAAAACATTAAATAAAATCACCGAAGGCGCAGCCCAGAAAGGTGTATGTTGTTTTAAGAACCAAATTTTATTGCGTGCGTTTAAAAAATGAACTTTTGGGCTTACAAAACCCTCTTTCCCTTTTTCTTTAGATTTATGCGACATACCCGCAATATGATAAATAACGGAACTTGGCTCATAACCCAAACTATACCCAGCCAATTTTATACGAAAAGACAAATCCACGTCCTCGTAATAAATAAAAAAACCTTCTTTTAATAATCCAATTTGTTTTAATACCGAAGCACGGATCATAAAAGCACAACCGGTAATCCAATCAATGTTTTTTTGGATCTGCATTTGATCATGTGCATTGTCGCGCTGATTATAATTAGGCGTAGCACATATGCCTAAAAAAGGATTAAAGGTGGTACCCGCATTCCAAATTAAATTTTTATCATGATGAAAATAAATAAGTGGTTGTACTGCCCCCATCTTTTCATTTGCTTTTAATTTTTGAACCAAGGGATTTAAAAAATTAGGATCTACTTCCACATCATTATTCAACATCATAATAAATTCATATCCCTTATCCAACGCATATTGCATGCCAATATTATTTCCACCTGTGAAGCCTTTGTTTTCTCCAGCAAGTAATAAAATAATTTCTGGGAACAAATTTTTTAATTGTTCAGCTGAATTATCTGCCGAACCATTGTCTACTACAATACAATCAAAATTTTGAAAGTTTGATTTTTGCAAAGAAAGCAAGGTATCTTTAGTTAAATCAAAACTATTCCAGTTCACAATTACAATCGCAACATTTTTTAAGGATCTGTCTTGAGCTTGCATTAAAAGTGATAGGTTAAATTTAATTTGCCAGTAAATTGTTGAATATCATGCCCTGGTACAAAATAAGTTGACGCTGAAGGTTGATATAATTGCCAATTAAAATTATTAGTTTGAATATAACTAATACGAGGGCCAATATCCCATTTGCCCATGGACCAATCAGCTTTTAAAGTGGTAGCAAAATCAACATAAAATCTTCTAAAATCTCCAGAGTTCGTAAAAGAATACACATTAAAATCATCATTATGTAAGCGACGCTCTCCCATTAATCCAATACTGGTTTTATTATGATGCCAATTTAATTCAATGGTTTGTGATGTTCCTCCTGGACCAACACCTGCTCCTAATAATTGGCCATCATTGGTATATCCTTGTCTTACATAGGAACCCAAGTACCATGATGGTGGAGCACCAGTTGTAAATTGTTCAGCAACAGTTAACAATTGTAAGTTGGCCATCTCTGCTTTAAATTCATAAAAACTATTATTACGCGATGGGAATATTTTACTAAAGCCCAACACATTTGCCATTCCTTTATCAGGTTGTACTAACCAATTTCTAAAAGTAGTTCTATTTAAATTCCAACCATACTCCCCATAAATTTTTGCGCGCACTGCAGGTAAATTATAATTAAAATAAAATGCAGTCAAAGTTATAGGCTGGTTAGTTACATCATTAGGTAAACGATAAATAATATTTTTAAGTGGAATATAATTTGCAATTCCATACAACTGGTCTTCATATTGCATGAAAGATTGTTCAAATCCTAATGTTAAGTTAGGAAACCATTTAGGTGAATAATTAATATGCGTTGCCTGAAAAGATCTTGCACGATCTTCCTTTTGTGCATATATCTGTTCTCCATTATAAGTAAGAAATGTATAAGGAGGAGGATAATTTCCATTGATCAATTCACCCCATAAAAATTCATAATTAAAATTGCCCCATTTTGATTGTATAGTTTTATCATTAGCTATACTTATATGAGGAAAGCCTGCAGCATTGTTGGAAAGAATTAATGCGTTTCTAAAAGCTGGTCCCCACCATTCATTAGCAGTAGATAATGAAATTGAAGTGTTTTTAAATTTATACTTTAAAAAAGATTGGCCCCAAAGAAATTTGTTATACTGACCATTGCCCATTCGCTCAGGCTCTTCAATAAAATTATAAAAATGGTAATAATCTTTCCATTGCTTTGAATCCATTGCTAAACTAAATCCCTCAAAAGCTAAATTTTGTGCAACCACTAATTCAGGAGCAAACTGCAATTCAAGATTTTTCCATTTTAAATTTACACCACCATTTATATATTGCTGTAAACCTTTTGCAGGAATCATGGCACCATCATTCCAATCATAGGGATGATCACCTACCCATTGAATACTCGTTTTAAAAGGGAGCGGTATAATTTTAATTGTATCCTTAGCAATAATATTTTGAGCAATACTATTATTCGGACAAAATAGTTGTAGGAGTAATGTGAAAGAGACTAATAATGCCAATTTAGTTTTTTGCATTTCTTAGTCCTTTTAAAATTAAAAAATAAATCAACAAACAGCTTCCTTCAATAATGATTGGATAGTATCCAGCTACTTTGATAGGAAGTCCTAGGTACATAAATACGACAAATAAAATGGCCACCAATAAAACCAATAATCCAGCAATAAAATACGCAAGATATTTTTTATCTAAAATCAATTCGGTTACGTTTAAAACATTTAAGGCAATTAATAAAGGGACAGGGGCAATTAATTTTAATAAAGCAGTTGCTTGATTAAAAAATTCTTCAGTTGCACTTTTTTTACCCCATAATAAAATAGCTAAGATTTGTTCTGGGAAAAAATAAAGTACTGCTGCTGCAATTAAACACAAAATGGTTAATATTTTATTCTGTTGTTTTTTTAGTTGCAACCAATTTTCTTTTCCTTCCAAATGTTTTCCCGCAGCATGTGGCATAACAGCAGCGCTGTATGCATTCACCAACATTCTTCCACTAGATATTAATTTGTCGATTAAACCATATGCGGATAAAAATAGAGGAGTTACAAAATTAGGTAGTGCAAATAAAAATAAAGATTGTTGTAAATGTACAGTTAGACCATTTCCCAATACCAGCGCCTGTGCTTTTATTAAATTTTTTGTTTTAGTAAAGCTGGGCCACAATGAAAAAATATTTTTAATAAAAAATGCTTGGTTGATATATTTTAAATGCAATAAAAAAACACCTAAGCCTGACAAGGTTAAGGCAATTGCAACAATATGCTCATGCGTTCGAAAAATATATATTCCCACAAAAACCATGATACGCATCAATGCATTCAAGACACTGTATTGTTTAACATTATAAGTAGCAATTAAAAAATATTGAGGATTAATGAGTTCAGAAAATAATAATGGAATGGCGCATAAATACATCCAACCATTATGTACTATAAAAGGTAAGGTTCCGCAAACCATTAAAGCCACTAACAGTCCCCAAAAACGAAGACTAATTGTATTTACTGCAATTTGAGCATGAGCCAATTTATTATCATTCGCTTTTCTCACTTCAATGACGGCAGTTTGTCCAGTACCAAAGTTGATAAAAATACTTGCCAATACTCCAAAAGAAAGTACTAAGAAATAAGATCCCACTAAACTATTATCCGCATTGTGAATTAATAATGGAATTACCGCCAACTGAAATAGCGCGTTGGAGATATTTAAAATTAATAAAGCGGTAAACTGCCCAATGGCAGGAATATTAAATTTCAAAAGCTAAAATGTAAATTAAGGTAGATTGATTACTTTTATTGTGAGCCCACTTAATGACCAAGACTCATCACATAATTGGTCTGGAACATTGGACTGCACCAAGTAGTCTCTAAAAAATATTTTTAAATTTCCACTAGTATGAGTGATCGTTTTTACAATTTTATAAACACTAGTTACATCTATTCCACTACAATGTCCTACACCAGGTAAAGTCTGAACTGCATTGGTCATTGGTGGATTATTGATAAATCCATAAAACAACGGATAGGATTGTTGTAAGCAATACAATTGATTACATGGAGAATTTGAAAAAGTTGAATACACTAAATTTTGACCATCCACATTCATTTGCCATAAGTCAGGACCATCTATTCCACCAACATTGGTACTACCATCCCAGCTATCATGAAAATAAGGTGTAGCTGTAATTTCAATAGCAGTATGTTTTGGTAAATTAGAAAGATTTAGCTCAAAGCCTCCCTTATTGTATCGACCCACCAAAATTTGATTATTCCACTTCCACAGTTTTGCCCCTTTCAAAAGTGAAGTATCACCACTTGCAAAATTGCTATCGTACACCACTGCTTCAGTATACCCCGATTTTATACAAGAGGATAGCATAAAACAAACAAAAATGGTTGCAAAACCATATTTCAAATGCTTTGTTTTGTTAAAGAGCAGATAATTATAAAACATAATAATTTTTTTCATAGCTTCGCTTTTCTTTGTCACAGAAAATGAATAAGTTAGGGCAAAAATGGATTAACCAAATTTGCTATATAAAGGTATTAAAAAATGGGGGGATTATGAGCTTAAAGTTAGTTAAATAAGGGCATTTATTGGTCATTTTTCTCCTCCCATCGTTTTACATCATAAATAATGGAATTAAGGGCATGGCCTTTATCAATAAAATTGAGGAATGCATTGAGGGCCTTGCCCAAGGGAGCAAGGGTATTTGTAAGTGAGTTTTTGCCAATCACACTGCTGATGGTTTCTTTTTTATTGCCAAAGTAATAGGTGTTATTGTTTTTAATAAGTAAGGTATCATTTAATAAATGTTGCATCACCACATTACCAGCTTCATCTAACACTAAAGCCACTTCGGTAAAAAATATACTCAATGTTTTTACTTTCTCAAAAATAATTTGACGGATAAGTGCATATACAAAACCAATGGGTGCAGTCGTTATTAAAAGCACTAATGCAATGCAAAAAAGTAAAAAGCTTTTAAACAAGTTAGCAGAGTCATTATTTTTCATAAAATATTTTTTAGCAAGTTTTCGAATTAGAAAAAAGTAGCAAACAAATACAGGATTGCGTTTTGCAACAATCTTCTTTCATTTCTCTAGAATCCTTTCTACAAAAGCGTTTGCAATGTGTATATGAAAGTATAATTAATAATTGAAACCGAAAATTTTAATTATACATTCAATAAACAAAATTATTTTTTATGAAAAACAAAGCACTATTAGTGGGTATCAATAAATACCCCGATCCTCGCAATGAATTAAGAGGATGCGTGAATGATATTTTAGATATGGAACATTTTATCACTGAAAACAGTAAAGTGTATCAAAAAGAAAATATTAAAAAAATAACCGATCATGAAGCCACTAAAAAAGGAATTGTCAATCAAATTAAATGGTTGATTGAAGGCGCAGAACCAGGAGACCAATTATTGTTTCATTATAGTGGTCATGGTGCACAGGTGCCTACATTGTATGAGACATTGGAAAAAGATGGATTAGACGAAGTGATATGTCCCTATGATTTTAATGGAATGGATGAGACCATATTAAGAGACAAGGATTTTGCCCGATTGTTTGTGGGCATCCCAAAAGGAGTGCATTTTATATGGATATCTGACTCCTGCCATGCCGAGGACCTGTCCCGAGACCCCAAAATGCCATTGGAAAGCCAATATCGATACTTTATGGGCGCAAAAGAAGTATATCATAATGCAGCCAACCACCAAAAATTAGACGAAGCTGCCAATTCAATGATTAGTTCGCCCATCACTACCCCACTTAATGGCGCTTTGTTAAGTGCCTGCGCTTCGGATGAATTAAGTGCAGATGCATTTATTAATAATAGGTATAATGGGGCATTCACTTATTACTTAATTAAAAACCTAGTGGAGTATGGCGATAGTAAACCCATGGATTTAATTATCAATTTAGTGAATAGCGATTTAGCGCATAATGGCTATGATCAAAATCCACAAACCGAGGGATTATTAGAAAACAGGAACTTCTTTTTATAAATATAAAAACAACCTATGAAAAGAATATTCATTGCTATTGCGCTGATAAGTGCATTTCCTGCTGCCCATGGGCAGCAGGATTTTATCAATCGTTTAGTGGAAATAAAATATAGTTCGGAAGTATTTGTGAGTAATGCCATTAAAAAGAGTGATGCAAAAGATGACTCAAAAGATGATTTAAGAGAAAATGCCCAAGCCATTTACAATACCCTGCGTTATAAGATTGATGGATTAATTTATGGACTAAGTACAGATATGATTACAGCTAATAGCCCCAGAAGAATAAGATTACTGAATGCTTGGTGCTTGCAACAACCAATCCTCCTACCAACGCAGGGTACACAACAAAGTAAAGTAAAGGAAAAAGGTATAGTGCCGAAAGATTGCATTCTTGTATACACTAAGCAGTTACAAGAAATCGAAAACATATATAAAGAAAACATTTTACTACCCAATACTGAAAAAGAAAAAACAGTCAACCTAAGCACTAATGTATTTTACTTATTAAAAGACTCCTACACCATTATACAAGGTTTAGCAGATATGAAAACAAAAAAGACCATGGCCTTAGTAGAACTATTGGATCATATGCGATTATTGAGTCCTATGGAGATTGGGAAGATGGGTAAATAGTGGGATTTGTGTGGACCAAGTCCTTTTTAATATATAAAAAATTATAAATCAATAATTTAAATACTATTCAAGACAGAACTGAGGTCGAGAAAATGCTATTTTTAAATCGTAATTAAATTAGTGCGCAGGATTAGTATGATAGAAAAGCAAGACTTTAAATTACTTAAATCACTTATTAATTATCTCCAACAGGCCTTTCATTTCATGAATAATTTCTTCAAAAGTTGGCGATTCTCCATAAATCATTTCAGCACGCATAATTTCATAATCTATTTTTAAAGATGCTAGAATATCCGTACTAGGTATTATATTTAAACTGCCTCTTTTAAGCGAGTTGTAATCAAATCTCTTTATTCTAGAATAATATTTCCGATGATCAATAATATCATTAATAAATGTATCGTCCGTTAATGTTGATTTTGCAAAATCATGCTTACTTAGTTGATATAAATCATAAAAGTGTCTAGACATACGGTCTGTTTGAACACTTTTGTTTTCTTCTTGATTATATGCCTCATGTAATAATAATATCTTTTCAATCAAAGTTCTTTCGGGCTGTATGGTTAAAACCTCAAAAGGCTCTTCAATATAAAGATCATTGGGGAAGTAATAATTCAATAGTGAATTCATATTACGATTCATACTTGGTTCTTTAAGAGACCGAACGCTAAATTCAATTTTAACTCGATCAGGCAAGTATGGATTAGGGTCATAAAGTGAAATATAATTCACAAACAAAGTTTGCGGATCAGTATCTGGCATTTCAGCTGGCACTGGTTTTGCTTCTATAGAATAAAGGTTTTCTGGTACTTGACTATTTGCAAATTCATCTTTCAATGCTTGTAGTAATTCATTTGAAGTAAAAGTACAGGCAGCTCTTCTTAATTGCTCTACAAATGTTTTAGAAGGTGCTTCCAAATATTCAATACCCAAAACTTCGGCGCTTAAAGAAATATCAATGTCTTCTGAAAATCTATTTATTATTTGCCAACCTTTACTAAGGGATGTTCCACCTTTAAAAGCAAAGTACTTTGCATAGGGCGTGTTAAAAACATGTTTAAGTGTGAGTGTAACCCACCAATCCTTTTCCAATGCTTTTGCAGAAATTCCTGAAATTCTTGATGCCTCATTTATTGATAGCAACCTAGAAGTATCATTTAAATTTTTTAACCAGCCTATCATAACGTATGATTTAAAATATTTTTGATTACAAAATCACTCACTTTTGTTGGTGCTAATCTAAGGTTATAATTTAAGTTTGCTAAACTATCTTTTTTTATTAGCATCTGGATATGCTCTTTTTGAGCAGGTGTAAGATTTTTTAAATCAAGTTCTTCTAATCCTAAAAATAATAAACTAGTAATCTCTCCTTTCATAGAAAGCTTTTTAGCTGTAGTGGATTTAAAAATGATGCAACTTTTACCTACCTGTATTTTTTTTGAATGTCCAGTAGTAAGATACACTTGTCTCATTGGCACCTGGGATGATAAACCAACTTTGTTCAAAGCATATTGACCGGAAGGTTTTATAATAATATGTTCTTTTTTTGCCAATACCTCAGCCAACTCTTCAAGTGAAGGCAATACCTTTCCAAATACTTTATCATATTTTGGAACGACATATATACCTTGTCCCATTCTTTCTATTTTTCCAGATGCTACATTTCTAGATAAAGCTTTTCGAATAGCTGTAGATGTACCCAAGTCTTTAAAATCAGATGGTAAAAAGACCTGACCAGGCTTGGATTTGCTAATTTTTAATTCAATCGTATTATTCACCGAGGCTTTCATAGCACAAATTTAGCCGCAATTTTGATAAATTGTGCTTATTTATGTCACAATTTTTAAAAAATTTGTGACATAAGAGTGTCAGAAGTGTGGTCGAGAAACGGGCGGATTAAATTTTGGCTAATTAGTGTGGACCACGTCTTTCTTAATATATAATACATTGTTTTTCAATATATTGCAATGTATACAGGACAAAACCGAGGTCGAGAAAATGCTATTTTTAGATCGTAATTAAATTAGTGCGCAGGATTAGTGTGATTTGCATGAATTTTTCTAATTTTTCATGCATTTATAAAAACATTGTACCTTTGTGATGCTATGAATGAATCACTCAAGACTTTTAGAAAAAACCTAACTGCAGGTAAGGTATACCGTCGCCAAGAATTGGAGAGATGGTCTAATGCTATTGATAGACATTTAAGTGAATTAGTAAAAGAGGGAGATTTAAAAAAATTAAGTCAAGGGTTATATTACGTTCCAAAGAAAACAAAATTTGGTGAAGCTCCTCCCGATGAAAGCACTTTAATAAATGGATTCTTACAAGATGATCAATTTATAGTTGTATCTCCTAACATGTATAACAACCTTAATATGGGATTGACACAGTTATATAATAAAACATGGGTATATAATCATAAACGTAAAGGTTCTTTTACACTGGGCAATAGAGAGTTTGAATTCAAACTAAAGTCGAGTTTCCCAAAAACATTAAGTAAAGAATATGTTTTGGTGGATATGCTTAATAATCTATCTGAATTAGCAGAAGACACTAGCTTGGTACTTAATCAATTTAGAAAGCGTGTTAACGACTATAACTTTGATAATTTATATCATATGGCAACAAGATATGGAAACAGCATGACTAAGAAATTAGTAAAGCAGATAGCTAAAAAGCTGTAAAAGTGATAAATTTTAATAAAATAATAGGTAATTCAAAAAATACCCCTAATTTTGAAATTAATAATACCAGCCACGCTTCCCACTTGAACAGCGCACCCGGGCTGGTTTTCGATTTTTAGAAGGTAGTCATATAAATTTCTCCGACTATGAAATATGAAAAGTTGCCGATATCTGTTTCAGAACAAGTAAATAAATTGAAAGGAAGAGGTCTATCTTTTGAAAATGAACTTAAAGCTCAAGAGTACCTTTCAAATATTAGTTATTATCGACTAAGAGCTTATACTTATCCATTTCAAGATAATTTACACGAGAACCAATTATTTAATGTTGAAATTAGTTTTGAGCAAATTATTGACTTATACATTTTTGATCGAAAATTGAGGTTATTAATTTTTGATGCAATTGAAAAAATAGAAGTTGCTTTAAGAACTCAAATAATACACAATTTCGCTTTAAGTCATGGAAGCCACTGGCAATTAAAACCAGAGTTATATAGAGACCCTATGCGATTTGCTAATCATCTAGATAGCTTACAAAAAGAAATAGATAGAAGTACAGAAACATTTATAAGCCACTATAAAAATAAATATACTCAGCCAAGCGAACCCCCATGTTGGATGAGTCTAGAAGTAAGTAGTATGGGCTTACTATCTAAAATTTTCCAAAATTTAAAAAAGGGTCCAGAAAAAGAAGCAGTTACTACTCATTTTGGATTAACAGATTTATCAGTTATTGAGAATTGGATATTATGTTTTAGTACATTAAGAAATATTTGCGCTCATCATGGAAGAATATGGAATAGACGTTTAATCCCTATTAAAATACCTACACATCCAATCAATAAATTTCTTAAGAATAAAAAAGTATACACAAATAAACTTTATGCAACCTTATCTTGTGTTGAATATGTTTTAAAAATTATTAGTCCGGAAAACAATTTTAGTACTCAACTTAAAGGTTTAATGAATGAATGCCCTTTAGCCCAATCTAAAGAAATGGGATTCCCGACTAATTGGCTTGAAGAGGACTTATGGAAATAAGAAAGAATTGTTATTTCAAGGCTTGCGCATGTAATTGCATACCAAATATTAAATTTTAAATACGATTTTTTGAGTATTTAATAAGTATTAACACGAATCTCGACCGCAGTTTCGTCATCTTTCGTCTTTTTACAGTGATTTACGTATAATTTCAGGTATAATGGACCACACTAATATATGGACCTATTTATACTGATAATCAATTGATTGATATGACTTACGCACCGAATTGCGTACCATTCACGATTCTTGATTAAGTGGGTGATGCTTCCAAAAACAATAAAGATCTTTCTTCAATTTGATGTTTATATTTCATTTTTGCCCCATTTTCTAAAAATGAGATTTCAATTAAATTCAATGCTTTGGGCAACCAATCATTCAAATTATTATATACCGAATTGATTTGTTTATTATTTAGATCCAATACTTTTCCAAATCTATCAAAATATTCTTTGTTTAAATTTCTATTCTTGCCCCCTAGCTTTAATGCAGTCTCATCATGATCTTTTGGTAAAATTATCTTGACATTTATTAAATCATATGCTGGTGATAAAGTCCATCCTGATTTACTTAAAATCATTGAAAAGTTTTTTAAATGCATATCATTATTTCCGATAATAAAATTGAATACCGCAAGCTCGAAAAACCGTAACG